>CAZOBT010000129.1:0-6728 GCA_964578025.1 uncultured Rhodocyclaceae bacterium
ACTCTGCCACGGTCATGGTCTTTGCCCAAGTATTCTTGGGGTTAATCACCACGGTTAAGGCATCGTAAGCAATCGGTAATTCAATGTATTGAATCCCAGCTTCCTTACAGGCATCCATTTCTTTCTTCAAAATCGGGCGGGAAGCATTGGAAATATCAGTTTCACCACGGCAGAATTTCTTAAAACCGCCGCCAGTACCAGAAATACCGACGGTGACTTTGATCGCATTTTTCTTGGCTTTTTGGAACTCTTCGGCGACAGCTTCGGTAATCGGATAAACGGTAGAAGAACCGTCAACTTTTACGACGGGGCCAACTTGGGCATGAGCAACAGTAGCAGCAAACAGGCTGGCAATTAAGGTCAATTTCGACGTTAGTTTCATAGCGGCACTCCTTTTGTTGAGTGTTGGGTTAATTACACAGCCGCTACCTTAAGAAAGTTTTGTGACAGTTTCGTGACAAAGCGGGTAAATAAGCGATCACTTTTTCGTACACGAAGTAAGCTTGGTGCAAGTGATACGGCGTAGCATCCCTGCCCCATTCCTGCTCCACCTCTCTATCTTCCTTTCCCCTTTGAGGTTTGCTCATGACAGCATCGACTGGTCGTCCACGTTTAACCTTGCCACTGCTGGGGTATGCCCTTGCCGATATTGTTGGCCTCGTCTTAATTTCCTTAGGGGGAACGTGGTTTATTAACGGTCGCCCTTTACTCTTTGCCTTTCCCGATTCCACATTGACGGCGGGATTAAGTATTGGCGCAGGTTTTGTGGTGATGTTGTGGGCGGTAGCACGTTTGATGGTGACAATGGCTTCACAAACCATGCGCGAACCTAATCCTAAACATAGCGGAGAGTAAAATGAACATTGCATTCCGTCCCAAACTCATCGACTGTTTGAATAACTATAACCGAGGGCAATTTGGGCGGGATGTTGGAGCCGGGATTACCGTTGGGGTCTTGGCTCTACCCTTGGCGATGGCGTTTGCGATTGCTTCCGGCTGTTCCCCATCATCGGGGATTTGGACAGCGATTATTGCGGGGTTTTTGATTTCGGCCTTGGGCGGTTCACGGGTGCAAATCGGCGGGCCAACCGGGGCATTTATTCCGATTGTTTTTGGGATTGTTGCCACTCATGGCTTTTCCGGCTTATTAGTCGCGACGATGTTAGCCGGGGTTTTGCTCATCATTATGGGTTTAACCCGTATGGGACAATTGATCCGCTTTATTCCATTGACCGTTGTGATTGGCTTTACCAATGGAATTGCGGTAGTAATTTTTATGGCGCAAATCAAAGATTTCTTTGGTTTGCAGGTCGAAAAAGTCCCCGCCGAGTTTTTTGAACGGGTGCATGTGTTATGGGAACATGCACACACGCTGGATATTCCGACGGTGCTCCTTGCCTCGGCTTCTTTGGTCTTTCTTCTTTTCTATCGCCATATTGCCCGTCGTTTAAGCTATATCGGGCGTATTCCGGGGCAATTAGTCGTTTTGGTCTTGGGGACAGTCGTTGCGGCGATGTTGGATTTACCCGTCGAAACCATTGGCAGCCGCTTTCATGGCATTCCGCAAGAACTGCCAGATTTTGGTTTGCCCAGCGTGAAATTAAGCGATTTAGGCAAATTGATGCCTGCGGCAATTACGATTGCCTTGTTGGGAGCGATTGAATCCTTGCTCTCGGCGCGAGTTGCGGATGGACAAATTGAAGACAAACACGATCCCAACCAAGAATTACTGGCACAAGGCATTGCCAACTTCCTCGCGCCTTTATTTGGCGGGTTTGCTGCTACTGGGGCGATTGCGCGGACCACCACCAACGTGCGGGCGGGGGGGCGTTCGCCAATTGCAGGGATGATTCATGCAGTTGTGTTGTTGCTCATCGTACTGATTGCCGCGCCGCTGGCAGTCTATGTCCCCTTAGCGACGCTTTCTGCCATCGTCATGGTGACGGCGATCAATATGGGCGAATGGCATGAGTTCCGCGAACTACGCCGTTATTCGGTCAATTACCGCACCATTTTGTTAGCTACCTTCTTTGTCACGGTGATTTTTGATCTGACCCTGGCAGTGGAATTAGGTATGGTGCTGGCGAGCTTATTCTTTATCTACCGGATGTCGGATTTAACCAATATCCAACGCTTGCCTTTAGCCGATTTAGCGGAAGAGCCAAAGTTTCTCTACCCCGATGGCACGATGCGCATTGCGGCTTGGCAACTGTATGGCTCGCTGTTCTTTGGGGCGGTGAACAAACTGGATGAACTCCTTGACCCGCAGGCGGGACATCCTGAAATCGTCATTTTGGATATGTCAAAACTGGTACAGCTTGATACGACTGGCCTTGAGGGCTTGGATAGCTTGCTCATGCAATTACGCAAGCGCGGTTGTACCTTGATGGTATGCGGGATGAACTCGCAACCTGGGTCTTTACTCTTCCGTTCTGGCTTCTTGGAGCATGTGGGCGACGACAATATTCATGTTGACCTCAACGAAAGCCTACGCATTGCCGAAGCCCGCTTGCCCAATTTATACGGTGAGGATGAATGTTAAAGCCATCAACACCTAAACATGACGCATACTCAGTATTGCGTTGCATACACCATCTCCGGATACGCCATCTGCACAATGCGCCAATCAAAATAAGGGCCGGGATCGGTTTTGCGTCCGGGGGCAATGTCACTGTGTCCAGCTATCGCGTTAATTGGATAACGTTGGCCTAAGGCAGCAATCAGCGGGAGTAGGGCTTGGTATTGTTCTATGGTAAATGGCTGATTATCTGAGCCTTCTAGCTCAATGCCGATACTGTAGTCGTTACAGTTGCTCCGCCCTTGCCATGTTGAAGCCCCAGCGTGCCAAGCACGGGCATCGGCACTGACAAATTGCACTAATTTGCCCGTGCGGCGGAGATAAAAATGCGCAGAAACCTGCACCCCAGCAATTTCGGCAAAGTAAGGGTGTTCGTCGGCAGGTAGGCAATTAGTAAAAAAGCGTTCTACACAATCCCCGCCAAATTGTTCAGGCGGGAGGCTGATGGCGTGCATTACCACCAAGGAAATGTCGGTGTTAGCAGGACGTTGTGAAAAATTAGGGGACTCAATCCGTTCCGCCCAACTTAGCCAACCCGCTTCATCCCATTGGGATGCTGCTTGGAATGGCATCCCAGCGGGGCTTAAAGGCGCGCTGGGAATCATGGGTGATGTGCTGAATGTGCTGAATTTGCTGAATTCGTTGGTTTAGCGGCTTTGGTGGGCGCACCAAGGTCGGCGTGTTCAGTGCAACAAAAATCCGTATTGTCGCGCTGGATACTTTCGGCGGCGGGCAAACACAAACCGCAATGCGCACAACTCACCATCATTTCCGCTGGGCGTTCCAGCGGTGGCTGAACATCGCTACGCATTTTGCTCTCTGCTTTACGCCGAAAATACGTCCAAATTAGCCAAAGCACCAGCCCAAAGAAAATAAGCTTTGCCATCTCACCCTCACCCAAAAATTGCTGTTTTTATTGTTGCTTTATCATTGATTTACCGCTTGCCACACCGTGCAATTCCTTACGCCATCGGTGCGTTGGGGGCAGATACTACCACCGCCAGTTCTTGCAGTCGCGCCCCAAGGCCATTATGGCGGCGCGTGCGCCGTTCAATACACCGCCCCATAAGATTCACCCCCCCAAAAATCTCGACCGTGCGCCGCGCCCGCGTCACGGCAGTGTAGATCAACTCACGCGTTAATAAGGGGCTGTCCGTCGCGGGCAAGATCACGCTCACCGCCGAAAACTCAGAGCCTTGTGATTTATGGATGGTTAAGGCAAAGGCGGATTCATGCGCTGGCAAACGCGCCAAGGGCAGCCAGCGGAACTCATTTTTTCCATGCGGAAAACAAACCGCCAAACTGCCTAAGTCCAATTCAGCGGGCGGCGGCAAGATAACACCAATATCGCCATTAAACCGCTGCGTCAGTGGGTCGTTTTTCGTAATCAACACCGGACGACCCAAGAAATGTGGGGAGCGATAACTACTTGCTTGGCTACCTAGTTGGCTGCTGTGTTGGCTACTTTGCTGGGCGAGCTGCGCTTGGCTTAAGCGTGGGCGTAAGGCGTGTTCTAGCTGTTTATTGATATGTTCAACTCCGCGCAAACCACTGCGTCGCGCACACAACACACGGTAATTGTCTAAGGCGGCAAAAATCGGGCTGGGGTCATTACTAAAATTCAGCACTGCCGCAATGTAAGGCTGCCACGCGGCTTGCAAGCGCAATTCCGCTGCATGGCTTAAGCCCTCTTCATCCTCTTGCCACAACACTGTTTCAGCCGCTTCTGCTGGTATTAGTAATAGACCAAATGCAGTTTTTACATCACCTTGCACGATTGACGTGGCTAATTGGCCTAATTTTGACCTTAGACCAAAGCGATGGCTTTGCGTCAAGCGTGAGACACAGGCCGCAAGGGGATTGTTGTTGTTTGCACTGTTGGTACTAGCAACCTGAGCGACTTGGCTCGAAATTTCTGAAAACACCGCTCCAGCTTCCACCGCCGCCAACTGATCTTTATCGCCCAACAAAATTAAGCGGGCATGAGGGGGAACAGCATCTAAAAGCTGATTCGCCAAGGCCAAATCCAGCATCGAGGCTTCATCAACGACCAATACATCTAAGGGCAAAGGATTATCACGATGATGGCGCGGCGTGGCACGTTGCGGATGAATGCCTAACAAACGATGCACCGTGCTGGCTTCTTGTGGCAAGGCGGCGCGTACTGCCGCCGGTAATTCGTTGGCTCGTTGCCCCAAACTTTCCATCATCCGTGCCGCTGCTTTCCCGGTGGGGGCTGCCAGTTGAATGCGCAAATGATTTTGCTCAACCAACAAACACGCCAATAAACGTGCCACCGTCGTGGTTTTCCCTGTCCCGGGGCCACCGCTGATAACGCTTAAACGACGTTGTAAGGCTTGACGTACCGCTTCTTTTTGCTCAGAAGCTTCGGGGAATAATTCATCAAGTAAGCGCAAACTTTGCTCGCTAACAACGAGCGAGCTTTGCTGCCCTCCTTGTGCTAGACCAAAGAGATTTTTGGCTAAGTTCTGCTCTTGATCGTAGTAGTAGCGGAGATAAAGGCGGTTTTGGCTATCTAAGACCAAAGGAGTCATGGTCAATAAATCCGGCGTGTCTTGCGCCAGAGCCACTACCTTAGACGCTAATAAGTCGGCGGCGGTACATCCCTTAGGCCAATCACAAGCATCTAAACACACATGCCCCTGACTTGCCGCCCCCGCCACCAAAGCGGCGGCTTGCCCAAGCACTTTTACCGCACTGTCTCCCGCCCCCAATTTACGCCCCCAATAGCGACATTGGTCAGCAAAAGCGTCGGCAAGCGGAGGCAGGAGAATTTCACTCATCACACAGTTTCCTAAGTTTCAAAATACACATGTTCTAGTACAAACATCCCAACACAAACGCAACAAGCCCCCCCAAGGCAACTGCACATTGGGAGGGCTTGTTACTTACTGTACTACTAAGCAACTACACTGAGTTTAACAAAACACGCTCTTAGTCATTCAGCAGTTGGTTCTTCTGCAACAAATCGTGGATGAGTTGTTGTTCAGTATGACCAGACAACAGATCAACGTTTTGCAGCACTACCTTGTTGCTCACACCTGACTTATCCGCAGAGGCGACTTCAATCACAGTGTCATTACCATCCTTCGCCACATGCAGGTATTGATCCAATGCCCCACTATGGTTTGTACCCAACAAGTCACGCAGATCAAGCGTATCGTTTTTCGCATCAAAGTCTTTCACGATAGACGTAACTTGATCTTTGTCGAAATGCCAGACAGATACACCTTCTTGCAACACTTCTTCTGTCGCATTGAGGTCAGCACTACCAAAGCTAGCATCCACAATCTGGCGTTTCTCTCCATCGGTAGTGGTGTAGGTACTGCCACGAACCAAGGCGTTGTTGTCTTGTTGTTCGTGCATATCATAAGCACCCGCAAGATCAATACTGGCAACACCTGCTTGTTGTAAGGTCAGCATTTCGCTGGCATCACTCTTACCATCACGATTCACGTCACGCCAAACCTTGACTTCATTCCAAGCGGCATCTTTCGCATCAAAGATGCCGTCATGGTTGCTGTCAAAGTCAGACAGGGCAGCAAACCCTTCTTCTGCCATTGAACCGTCGGCACGCTGGGTAAAGTTACCAAACATTTCTTTACCGCTGGTAATCGCGCCATCCCCATCAAGGTCACGGACAAGGAAGCCGTCGTTAGCATCTACCCAGCCAATACTGTCTTTGACACCATCACCATTGATATCAAAGTAAGCCCCCATATCACCACTAACCAGATGCACCCCATCGCCATTCAGATCAAGCACCAAGGGATCAGTTAAGGTAGCTGTCAAGGTATTAGGCACTGTATCCCACAAACCATTACTGCTTTGCACCACAAAGGACAAGCTCCGTGTCCCTGTTTCTGTGCCCGCAAAAGCATTCCAGACTAAAGCCGCAGAGTTAGCGTCCAATTTATCTAAGAAGGCTCGATCTAAAACCATGCCAACGGTAATTTCACGTACGCCGCCTGGCGCGCTAGAGTCATAAAAATATGCCCCACTCACAGCCGTAATCTTCACCGCTTGGAATGTGTCATTGCCATCACCCGGTTTAAAGCCAAACAAAGCTTGGCTACCGGTATGCCACATACCCCAATCGCCACCAGTATTATTTGCTCCAAAATACTTA
>CAZOBT010000130.1:0-3605 GCA_964578025.1 uncultured Rhodocyclaceae bacterium
ACTTGTTTTTACGACCTTAATTCCTGTTACACCATCTCAAACACCCCAGCCGCGCCCATCCCCGTGCCAATACACATACTGACCATGCCGTAGCGGCCTTGGGTACGGCGGAGGCCATGCAGCAGGGTCGCGGTACGAATGGCCCCTGTCGCGCCTAGAGGATGGCCTAGGGCGATTGCGCCGCCCAACGGATTAACCTTAGTCGGGTCAAGTTGCAATTCCTGCATCACGGCTAAGGCTTGCGCGGCAAAGGCTTCGTTGAGTTCAAACCAATCCACCGCATTTTGGCTGATCCCTGCCAGTTGCAAGGCTTTGGGAATGGCGGTGATTGGGCCAATTCCCATGATTTCGGGGGCAACGCCCGTCACGGCGTAGCTGGCAAAGCGGGCGATTGGCGTAAGGTTAAATTGGCGAATCGCTTTTTCTGACGCTAACAAAATCGCCCCTGCACCATCGGACATTTGCGAGGCATTGCCTGCCGTCACCGTTCCTTTTGCCGCAAACACCGGTTTCGGTTTGGCTAAACCTGCCAACGACGCATCGGCGCGTGGGCCTTCGTCATGGGCATAGGTGTGTTCCTGAATCTGCAAAGCTGCCGTGCCTTGGGCGGTGCTGGCGAAATCTGGCAGATGGCTGCGCACGGTGTAAGGCGTAATTTCCGCCGCAAAATGCCCGGCTGCAATCGCCGCCACCGCTTTTTGATGCGAAGCCACGGCAAACGCATCTTGGGCTTCCCGGCTGATCTGCCAACGTTGCGCCACTTTCTCTGCCGTTAAGCCCATGCCATAGGCAATCGCCAAATGCTCGTTGTTGGCGACCACCGCCGGGTTTAAGGAAACACGATTGCCCATCATTTGCTTCATATAGCTCATGGTTTCCGTCCCCGCCGCCAGCATCACCTCGGCTTCGCCTAAGCGAATCCGGTCGGCAGCAGTGGCGACGGCTTGTAAACCTGAGGAGCAAAAGCGGTTGATTGTCATCGCCGGAACGCTATCGGGAATCCCGGCTAAGAGACTGCCAATCCGCGCCACGTTCATCCCTTGTTCGGCTTCGGGCATGGCACAGCCCACAATCACATCGCCAATTGCCGCTGGGTCAAGATCAGGACATTGTTGTAAAACGGCTTTTAGCGCGTGTGCCAACATATCGTCGGGGCGCACATGGCGGAACATGCCATTACGTTTGCCCACCGGGAGGCGGCTTGCCGCCACAATATAGGCATCTTGTCGTTGCATTGTCATAAGAAATCCAATCTCAATGAGTTAGTTACGCAGCGGTTTGCCGGTGTCGAGCATGGCGCGAATCCGCGCTTGCGTTTCTTCGCTCTGCAATAAGGCTAAAAACGCTTGCCGTTCCATCGCTAACAACCACGCTTCATCGACCAAGCTGCCGCTTTCGACCTCACCCCCACACAAGGCAAACGCCGCCGCCCGTGCCACGCGGAAATCATGGGCAGAAATAAAACCGCCTTCACGCAAATTGACTAGATTCATTTCTAAGGTAGCTAAACCATTCCGCCCCGCCACAGGGATATTTGTGGCAGGTAAGGCTGGGCGATACCCGGCCTCAGCGAGGGCGCGGGCTTGACGCAAGGCGACATAGAGCAATTCACTGGCATGGAACACCACGGGGTCACTATCGTTGGCATAAGCCATCGTTACTGCTTCGTGCGCGCTCTTACTGGTTTTGGCATAGGCAATGCGGTCAAAGGCGTGTTGAATGGCGGGGAAGGGGTCATTGCCAAATTGCGCTTGCCCAATCGCCGCTGCGGCTAAGGCTTGCTCTTTGCAACCACCGCCACCGGGAATCAAGCCAACGCCCGCTTCGACTAAGCCAACATAGCTTTCTAAGGCTAAAACACGCTGGCGACAGTGGCGCATGATTTCGCAACCCCCACCAAGGGCAAGACCCTGCACCGCCGCCACGGTAGGAATTTGCGCATATTTCAAGGCCAGCCCGATGGCTTGGAAGTCTCGGGCAAAGGCTTCTGCCCCAGCCCAATCCTTGGCTTCGATCAAGCTTGCCATGTATTTCAAATCCGCTCCGGCAGCAAACGCGCCTTCATGCCAAATCACCAAGCCCGCACAATGTTGCTCGGCATAGTCAATGGCATAACGCAGCCCCGCCAAAACGCTTTGCCCAATGGCGTGCATCTTGGTTTTGAACGAGACAATGGCAATGCCGTCGTCACAGGGATGCGTCCATAAACGTACCCCATCGTTTTCCCAAAGCGTAGTGGCTGGGTCGTCACGCAATTCGCCGACCAAGCTTGCGGGGTAAAGTTGGCGTTGATACACGGGTAAGGTAGAACGCGCTTGCCACGTTTGTGTAGCCGCCGACCATGAGCCTTGGCTGCTATGCACCCCCGCCGCCGCGCTAGCTTCTTCCGCCTTTACCCAATCCGGCAAGGGGGTTGCCGCCATTGTTTTGCCAGCAGCAATGTCGGCTTGAATCGCCTCGCTAATGCCTTGCCACCCCGCGCTTTGCCAAATTTCAAACGGCCCTTGTTGCCAGGCAAAGCCCCAACGTAAGGCGAAATCGACATCTCGCGCATTGTCCGCAATCGTGCCTAAATGCACGGCACAGTAATGGAAGACATCACGGAAAATCGCCCATAAGAACTGCGCTTGGGGATGCGCACAGGCACGCAAGGCGGTAAAACGGGCGGCGGGGTCGCGTTGTTGCAAAATCGCGGCGACTTCGGGGGCGATGTCTGCCGCGCTTGGTCGATATTCCCCTTCTGCCCCTTGCTTGGGGTCAAACACCAGCGTGGTTTTGCCTTCTTTACGAAACACGCCACATTTGGTCTTTTGCCCCAGATTGCCCGCTGCAATTAGCTTCTTCAGCCAATTTGGTGTTTGGTAGTAGGCATACCACGGATCGTCGCCCAAGGTGGTGTGCATGGTATTCACCACATGGGCGAAGGTATCTAAACCAACGACATCGGCGGTGCGATAGGTCGCACTTTTGGGGCGACCAATTTTTGGCCCGGTCAATGCGTCCACCACATCAAAGCCCAAGCCAAATTGTTCGGCATGGTGCATCACCGCTAACATCGAAAACACGCCGACGCGGTTGGCAATAAAGTTGGGCGTATCTTTGGCGCGAATAATGCCTTTACCTAAACGTTGGGTCAGCCACGTTTCCAAGGCATCCAACATGGCGGGATCGCTACCACGTGTTGGGATCAACTCCACCAAGCTCATATAACGTGGTGGGTTAAAGAAGTGAATGCCACAGAAATTGCCTTGTTGTGCCACGGGCAAACAGTCGGCAAGGCCGTTAATCGACAAGCCCGACGTATTGGAAGCCAAAATCGTGTTTGCCCCCAGATGCGGGCTAATCTTGGCAAAGAGGTCGGCCTTCCATTCTTGCTTTTCGGCAATCGCTTCAATCACCAAATCACAACGGCTTAACTCAGCCAAATCACTGTCGTAATTCGCCGCCGTAATGTGCGCCAAACGCTCTGGCGAGCTTAATGGCGCGGGAGAAAGTTTTTTGAGTTTAGCCATCGCGCCACGGGCAATCGCGCTGGGGTCTGTTCCGGCACTGGCAAGGTCAAATAAAACCACCGGCACATCGGCATTGGCGAGATGGGCGGCAAT
>CAZOBT010000130.1:3705-6666 GCA_964578025.1 uncultured Rhodocyclaceae bacterium
GGCTTAAAACAGCTCAACCGGCAAGGCCAAAGTGCTGCTCGCGGCAGCGCATACGGTGCGGGCTAAGGTGTTGCATAAAGGCAAATGGTGCAAGGCAAAGAAGTTTGCCGTGGCGAGTTTGGCGGTATAAAAACCGTCGCTCTGCGCCTGCTGCTGATTGGCGGCTTCGATCTGGCTTTTCGCCACGAATGCCGCTTTGCCCATTAACCACCCCGCACTCAAAATCCCGGTTAATTCAAGGAAAGCCACCGCCCCAGCAGAGGCGGCACGAATGTCGCTGTGGTAATGCACTAACAACCAATCGGCGGCGGTGCGGAAAGCGTGTAAAGCCTCTTCCAAATTGCGTCCAATGACTTCTAAATCGCTGTCATCACTATTGGCTAAGAAGCGGGCGGTTTCGGCGATTTCACGGTGCAAGGCTTGCGCGGCTTGGCCTTGGTCACGGGCTAATTTGCGCCCGATTAAATCGTTAGCCTGAATCGCCGTCGTGCCTTCGTAAATCGTGGTGATACGGGCATCGCGCAAGTATTGCGCCGCCCCCGTTTCTTCAATAAAGCCCATGCCGCCATGCACTTGAATCCCCGCCGAGGCTAAGGCCACCCCCGTTTCGGTGCACCAGCCTTTGACCACGGGCGTAAGGAAATCCACCATTTGCTGCGCGGCTTGTTGCGTGGCGGTATCAGGATGCTGATGCGCCAAATCCATTTGCCAGCCAAGGTAATAGCTTAAGGCGCGCATCGCCTCGCTGCGGCTCTTCATATCCAAGACCAAACGCATTACATCTGGATGAAGCAAGATGGTCGGGGTTTCTGCGGCGATTTCGCCATTTAGACCAAATCCTGGCTTCATGCCAACCGGTAAACCTTGTACCCGTTCTTTGGCGTAGGCCAAGGCGCGTTGGAAGGCACGTTCGCCAATGCCTAAACCTTGTAAGCCAACGCTAAAGCGGGCGTGGTTCATCATGGAGAACATACAGGCCAAGCCTTGATTCTCTTGCCCCACCAACCAGCCAATTGCCCCGCCGTTTTCGCCAAAATTCATGACGCAGGTCGGGCTGCCATGAATGCCAAGTTTATGTTCCAAGGCGGCGCAAATCAGATCATTGCGTGCGCCCAAACTGCCATCGTTACCATTGGCATTGGGTAAAAATTTCGGCACAAGGAACAGCGAAATGCCTTTAACGCCGGGGGGCGCATCGGGCAAGCGGGCTAAGACCAAATGCACGATATTTTCTGCCGCATCATGCTCGCCCCACGTAATAAAAATCTTCGTCCCGCTAATCCGGTACGTGCCATCGCCTACCGGGACGGCTTTACTGCGAATCGCCGCCAAGTCTGACCCGGCTTGCGGCTCGGTCAGATTCATCGTCCCTGTCCATTCCCCAGCAATCAAACGCGGCAAATACTGGGCTTGTAACTCCGCACTCGCATGGTCGGCAATGGCACTGATCGCGCCATTGGTCAGGGTCGAGCACAGAGCAAAGGCCAAATTGGCGGCGTTCCACATTTCATTGACGGCGGTGCTTAACACCGTGGGCAAACCTTGCCCGCCAAATGCACTGGGGGCGGCAATGCCATTCCAACCATTGCCACAAAACTGCGCATAGGCCGCCGGAAAGCCGCTGGCGGTATGCACCACCCCAGCGGTTTCGCTGCTAAAGCGCGAGCCTTCGCGGTCGCCAATCGGGTTTAAGGGATCAAGTACGCCAGAGGCAAATTTATCGGCTTCGTCCAAAATGGCATCGGCAAGGTCAGGCGTACATTCGCTAAATGCAGGCAGGCGGCTTAATTCAGCCAAGCCCAGCAGCTCATGCAACACAAAACGCATATCGCGTAAGGGGGCGTGATAATGACTCATAGTGACTTTCCTTTAGGCTTTATGCTGCTCACGCATCGCACGTTTATTCAGCTTGCCGACGCTGGTACGCGCCAAGCTCTCCACAAATTCAATCCGCTCAGGAATGCCAAATTTCGAGATCAAACCTGCCTCTACAAATTGGCGTAAATGGCTTTGAATATCGGCAATACTCACCGTCCCGGCATTGGCTTTGAGCACGATGAGAGCTAAAGGCCGCTCGCCCCATTTGTCATCGGGAACACCAATCACGGCGGCTTCGTTAACGGCAGGATGGCGGCTAATCAGGTCTTCTAATTCCAAAGAAGAAATCCATTCGCCGCCGGTTTTAATCACGTCTTTTAAACGGTCGGTGACTTGCAAATAGCCTTCGGGGTTGATGTTGCCCACGTCTTGCGTATGCAGCCAACCGCCGTCCCATAATTGCTCAGAAGCTTCTGGATTATGCAAATAGCCTTGCGTCAGCCACGGCGTGCGTGCCACGACTTCGCCAGTCGCTACCCCATCGCGCACCACGGGCAACATATAAGGATCAACAATTTCCAAATTGACTAAGGGCAAGGCTCGCCCAGTACGGGTACGAGTGGTGACATGGTGATCGGGGCAATCTGGCACGGCGGGATCAAGTTGTGCCAAGGTCAGCAGCGGGCAGGTTTCTGACATGCCATAGCCGGTAAATACGTCAATGCCTTTGTCCAATGCAGTTTTGGCTAAGGCCGTGGTTAAAGCTGAACCACCAATAATCACTTTCCAGCGCGACAAATCGACATTTTTGCTATACGGAGTCAGCAGCAACATATGCAAAATGGTGGGGACGCAATGCGAGAAAGTGACCTTTTCTTTTTCAATCAGCTTAAGCAAAGCTTCGGGCTGATAACGTCCGGGATAGACCTGCTTCACCCCCGCCAGCGTTGCCACATAAGGCAAGCCCCACGCATGAACATGGAACATCGGCGTAATTGGCATATACACATCATCACGATGGAAACTGCCTTGTGTGGGCGACATCGCCAACGCACTGCTCACCGCCAAGGTATGCAGCACTAATTGGCGATGGCTGAAATACACGCCTTTCGGTAGCCCGGTTGTGCCAGTGGTGTAAAACGT
>CAZOBT010000131.1:0-6663 GCA_964578025.1 uncultured Rhodocyclaceae bacterium
TCGGTGGCGTGTTGTATGGCGACACGGCGGATGGGGCGTGGTATTTCCAATTGCTTAAAGATGGCAAAGACATCCACGAAATCCGCGATCACCTTGTTTTTGGGCAAAGCAGTGTCGGTGACGTGGGACATGCCGGGCAAAACAAAGCCGCTGCCATGCCGGATGAAGCCGAAGTCTGTGGCTGTAATGGAGTGAGCAAGGGCAAGATCGTCAAAGCCATTAAGGAACAAGGCTTATTCACCCTTGATGACATTAAAAAGCACACTAAAGCCGCCTCTTCTTGCGGTTCATGCGCGGGTTTGTGTGAGCAAATCTTAGCCTCAACCATCGGTGGCGCGTATCAAGCGACGGCTTCGGATAAAAAGCCGATGTGTGGCTGTACCGACCACTCACACCATGATGTGCGTGCCGCGATTAAAGACCGTCATCTAACCAAGATGAGCGATGTCTTTTCTTCTATGGCATGGAAAAACCCTAACGGCTGCGAAAAATGCCGCCCGGCCTTGAACTACTACCTGATTTCCACCTGGCCGCATGAAGCCAAAGATGATCCGCAATCACGTTTCATCAACGAACGCGCCCACGCCAATATTCAAAAAGATGGCACTTACTCAGTTGTGCCTCGGATGTGGGGTGGCTTGACTAACCCTAGCGAATTACGCGCCATTGCCGATGCCGCCGAAAAATACAACGTACCTACGGTGAAAGTCACGGGTGGGCAACGGATTGACTTACTCGGTGTCAAGAAAGAAGACTTGCCAAAGATGTGGGCAGATTTTGTCGCCGCCGGGATGGTCTCCGGTCATGCCTATGGCAAATCCATTCGTACCGTTAAAACCTGTGTGGGTGCAGAACATTGCCGCTTTGGCACGCAACGCTCAATGGATTTGGGCGTAAAGCTCGAAAAAATGCTGTTCAATATGTGGTCGCCGCACAAAGTCAAATTAGCGGTTTCTGGCTGCCCACGTAACTGTGCCGAAGCCGGGATTAAAGACGTAGGGATTATCGGCGTTGATTCGGGTTACGAACTGTATGTCGCAGGTAACGGTGGGATCAAAACCGAAGTCGCCGAGTTCTTGTGCAAGGTAAAGAACGATGCAGAAGTCATGGAATACTCTGGCGCGTTCTTGCAGTTATACCGCGAAGAAGCTTGGTACTTAGACCGTACTTGCCACTATGTACAGCGCGTGGGTTTGGATTACATCAAGAGCAAAATCGTCGAAGACGACGAAGGCCGCAAAGCCTTGTATGCCCGCCTGCTCGATTCTTTAAAAGACTTGCAAGACCCTTGGACAGAACGTCTAGAAGGCGAATTGCGTAAAGAATTTGAAGCCGTGGCAGTAATCAGCGCGTAAGCCAAGCCAGCCTTGACCACAGAATTGGAGAATACGATGAGTGAAATGCGTGAATGGAAAAAAATTTGTGCCGTGGGTGACATCCCCGTGTTAGGTAGCCGTGTGGTAAAGCGCGAAAAGGGCGGAGACATTGCGATCTTTCGTAACGCCGCCGATGAAGTCTTTGCCTTACATGACAAATGCCCACATAAAAACGGCCCCCTATCGCAAGGGATTGTGCATGGCAAGCGTGTCACTTGCCCCTTGCATGGTTGGAATATCGGGCTAGATAACGGCGAGGCCGTCGCGCCCGACGTTGGGCATTGCCATACCTTTGCCGTCAAAGTCGAAAATGGCGAGGTTTTCTTGCAGGTATAAACCTGCTCCCAAGCCGCTCCAACCCCAACACACAGAGAACTAAGCCGCTAAAACAGCGGCAATAACAACGACCGAAGGCAACACCCTGCCCAGCGCGACTTTTCGCACTGGCGGGGTCGTGTTGCCAAATTTTGCCGCCGAAAACTGGCAAATGACATTTATCAGGGAATTTGAACATGGATAAGAAATCTTTCTTGCAAGCGGGACATACCCCGACCTTGCTCGCCGCCTTCTTGTATTTTGACCTTGCCTTTATGGTGTGGGTTATTCTTGGCCCATTAGGGGTGCAAATTGCGAAAGACTTGGGCTTAAGCCATGCTGAAAAAGGCTTGATGGTGGCAACGCCTGTATTAGCTGGGGCAATTTTGCGTATCGTCATGGGTATCTTGGTTGACCAATTAAAACCGAAAACAGCGGGCGCAATTGGGCAAGTTATCGTGATCGCCGCCCTGGCCTATGCGTGGCAAATGGGGATTCATAGCTATGCCGAAACCCTAATCCTAGGTTGCTTCCTTGGGGTGGCTGGTGCGGCATTTGCGGTCGCCTTGCCCTTGGCCTCGCGTTGGTATCCCCCAGAGCATCAAGGCACGGCCTTGGGCATTGCGGGGGCAGGTAACTCTGGCACAGCCTTAGCCGCCTTATTCGCCCCCGGTTTAGCCGCTGCGTATGGTTGGGTGAATGTCTTTGGTTTAGCCTTAATCCCCTTAATTGCGGTCTTTATCTTTTACTTGATTGTGGCCAAAGATGCCCCTGATTGCCCCCCACCCAAGTCAATGAAGGAATACTTAGCCGTCTTGAAGGACAAGGATTCTTGGTGGTTCATGTTCTTCTACTCGGTGACCTTTGGCGGCTTCGTCGGCTTGGCTTCTTCCTTAACCATTTACTTCAATACCCAATACGGGCTTGATCCAAAAATGGCAGGCTATTTCACCGCCGCGTGCGTTTTTGCCGGTTCGTTAGTGCGCCCGATTGGCGGTAACGTCGCCGACCGTATCGGTGGGGTGAAGTCTTTATCGGTGATGTATGTCTTTGCCGCCCTGTTCTTAGCCATCGTCAGCGTAGGCTTGCCCGAATCATGGATGGCCTTAGGGGTCTTCGTGTTAGCCATGTTGTCACTGGGCATGGGTAACGGTGCGGTTTTCCAACTCGTGCCACAACGTTTCCGTAAAGAAATCGGTGTGATGACTGGCTTAGTCGGCATGGCAGGAGGTGTCGGTGGTTTCTACCTTGCCTCTAGCTTGGGCTATTCCCGCCAAGTCACGGGGAGCTACCAAATGGGCTTCCTCATCTTCGCCGCCCTCGCCCTCTTAGCCTTAGCTGGTTTAACCGGGGTGAAAAAGCGTTGGCGTACCACTTGGGGCGCGTCCAGCGTTACCTCCGCGAAGATTTAAGCTATACCAAACCCCGCCTCTGGCAACCCGTACTTGGTTTTTAACCCGGTGCGGGTTTGCTACGTTAACCCCTTGGCAACGACATGGAGAACAAGATGGGATTAGAACTGGCAGTGGGTCATGCTTCCTTGACTGGCCCCCGCGAACGCAATGAAGACTACTGTGGTGTGACTTTGCCCACTGGGGCAGAGTTAAGTAATAAAGGCGTACTCGCTGCCGTTGCCGATGGGATTGGCGGGCATAAAGGTGGGCGTGAAGCCTCGGAATATACGGTGCGTGGCTTGCTTTCTGACTATTACGCTACCCCCGACACATGGAGCGTGCCGAAGGCGATTGAAAAAGTTGTCACCGCCCTCAATCGTTGGGTCATTGCCGAAGCTAACCGTAACCCCGAACTCACGGGCATGGCGACTACACTGTCTGCCTTGGTACTGCGGGGACGACGTTATTACCTTGCGCATATTGGCGATAGCCGCATTTATTGCTTACGCAACGGTAAATTAGACCAACTGACCACCGACCACATTTGGGAGCATCCCGAACTGAATAATGTGCTGTCTAAGGCCGTTGGTCTAGACCCACGAATTTTGCTGGATTATGCCGATGGTGAGCTATGTATCGGCGACCGTTTTCTGTTGGTCTCGGATGGCGTGTATGGGGTTTTACCCGATGCACTGATCCAAGAAATTTTACTAGACCAACCTGAGCCGCAACAAGCCGCTGCCGCCTTAACTAGCCTCGCCTTGGCACATGCTGGGCATGACAACGCCACGGCGGTGGTGCTGGATGTGCTGCAACTACCCGCCGCGAACCTGCGCGATAGCATGGATAGCCATACTCGGCTGCCCTTGCCCAGTGTCTTAAAAGTTGGCGAAGTCTTAGATGGTATGCAGGTAGAAGCCGTATTGCATGATGCACGCGAAACCTTGCTCTACCGGATGCGTGATTTGCAAAGTGGGCAGTTAATGGTCTTAAAAACCCTACGCCCCGAACGCCAAGGCGATCAGGAAATGATTAGCGGTTTGTTGATGGAAGAATGGCGTGCCAAGCGCGTGATTTCGCCACATTTCCCGCAAGTGATTCCTGCCGACGGGCGCAGTGCCTTGTATTACTTGATGACATGGCATGAAGGCGCGAGTTTAGAATCGCGCCTCGCCGCTGGGCATCATTTTTCGGTGGCGGGGATCATGCGGCATGGCACGACCTTGGTCAAAGCCATCGCTACTCTACACCGTTTGCATATCATTCACCGCGACATCAAGCCCGATAACATTCACCTTGGGCAAGATGGGATTTTGCGCGTGCTGGATTTGGGGGTGGCGGTTAGTGAAGGCGAAGCGGCGGCGAAAACGCCCGGTAGCAATCGCGTTGGCACACCGTCGTATATGGCTCCTGAGTTATTTCAGCCCGAAAGTGAACCTTCACCCAGCCAAGACCTCTATGCCGTGGGTGTCACCTTGTATTACTTGCTGACACGTAAATACCCGTATGGCGAGATCGAACCTTTCCAACAACCCAAATTTGGCGAGCCAATCCCGCCCACGCGCTGGCGATCTGAAATTCCCGGTTGGTTAGAAAATATCTTGCTCAAAGCCGTAGCCCGCGAGGCAAAAGACCGCTTTGAAACCGCCGAAGAGTTTTTACTGGCCTTAGAACGTGGTGAACATCGCCCCCTTGCCGCGCCGCGTCGTGTACCCTTGTTAGCGAAATCGCCAGTGCAAAGTTGCCGCATCATTGCCTTGGCCTCGGTTTTGCTTAATTTTATTTTTTTAATGTTCTTACTCCGCTAACGCCGCGCCTCATGAATGGAGCGATGGTGTATTAGCGTGGTTTGAGGTGATTAAATGACAACTTCTGCCCTCATCCTCTTCGCCCACGGGGCGCGTGACCCCAATTGGTCTAAGCCCATGCAATCCCTTCAGCAACGAATCCAAGCAAGGGATAGTCAGTTAAACGTTAGTTTGGCCTTTTTAGAATTTATGTCGCCAGACTTGCCAAGTTGCGTCAGTCACTTGGTGGCAGAAGGAGTCACACAAATTACGATTCTGCCGATTTTTATTGCGACCGGTGGGCACTTAAAAAATGACTTACCCGCCTTGGTCGATACCCTACGCCACACTTACCCAGCGGTCAGTTTGACGCTGGCAGGTGCGGTGGGTGAAGCCGAAACGGTGTTGTTAGCGATGGCAGATCATGCCTTGGAGTTATGTCATGCCCAATAAACCAGTGTTACGGGTGTTGGTGGTCGATGAATCGCGCAGCCGCGCTGGTGAAATCTGTGCTGGCCTTGCCTTAGCCGGGTATCACGTCGCGGCGGTGATTGAAGATGCGATGCAACTTGTCGCCCAAGTTGAAAAGCTCAAGCCCGATATTGTCTTAATCGAAACCGAAAACCCCAGCCGCGACACCTTAGAAAACCTCGCCGTCCTCAACACCTCCATGCCACGCCCGACGGTGATTTTTGCCCATGAAGGCGAAAGCGAAACCATTCGCCAAGCGGTAAAAGTCGGGGTCTCAGCCTATGTGGTCGATGGCTTAGACGCAAAACGCATCAAACCCGTGATCGAAGTCGCCTGCGCCCGCTTTGAAGAATTCCAAGCCCTACGCCAAGAACTCGCCGAAGCCAGCAAAAAACTCTCCGACCGCAAACTCATCGACCGCGCCAAAGGCATCCTCATGAAAGCCCGCAACCTCGACGAAGACGGCGCATACCACACCCTGCGCAAACTCGCGATGGACAGAGGCCAAACCATCCCCAAAACCGCCAAAGATGTCATTGAAATGGCGAAATTTTTGGTGTGAGGAAGAACTAAAGCTGTAAATGCCGCTGCTGCCGCAGTAAGTTGGTCTATTTTCCACAAAGCATGTTGCTCATGGTTTATAGACCAATTTTTTATTTGGTCTTGATTTTTCGCATTCCAGAAACCCCGGACTCGCGTTGCTCCCCCAGACTACGATGCTTGCTCGCATTTTTGAACAAAATAGATGTTGTGATGATAGGAATCTTCTTTTAATGCAAAAGACATAATAAAATATTCCGCTTTCGCTACTGTTAAGCTACACTACACACATGATTAAAAATTTTCGCCATCGCGGATTGCAGCTATTTTTTGAGCAGGGGTCAAAAGCTGGTATCCAACCACATCATGCGGCACGATTGGGGCGGCAACTGAAGCATTTAGACCGCTCGAAAATACCAGAAGATATGAATGTACCTGGATGGAAATTGCATCCTTTGAGCGGGTCACTAATCAATCATTGGGCAATTTGGGTTGATGCGAATTGGCGAATGACGTTTACGTTTGAAGGCGAAGATGCCGTGTTAGTTGATTATCAGGACTATCACTAGAAAAGGAGTTTTCTATGACACCTATGTTTAACCCGCCGCACCCCGGTGAAACGTTGCGTGAAGATGTGTTGCCTGCCTTGGGGTTGAGTGTGACTGAAGCGGCGCAGCAGTTGGGGATTACGCGCACGGCTTTATCGCGGATTTTGCATGGTCATGCGGCGATTTCGCCGGAGATGGCGCGGCGGATTGAGGCTTGGTTAGGCGTTGAGCG
>CAZOBT010000132.1:0-6561 GCA_964578025.1 uncultured Rhodocyclaceae bacterium
AAAGGGAATAAGCCACTCGCTTACTCCCCTATTACTTTAGTTATAGGGCATCAAAAAAGATGATCCAAATTTGAATCATGTCAATTTTGTACATGCCCTGAAACTTTAGGGCATCTATGCCGCGCTTGGCTTCGCTAAAGTCGTAATTGTCTTTCATGGCTCTATCCTTTCTCGTATGCCCTACGCTCTAGGGCTTGTGCATGTCGTACTGGATATAGTGCCAACGCCTGTTGAATTTCAACTTTTTTCAACAAGTGCTCACCGATTTGTCGTACTGGATATAGTGCCAAAACGGCGGAACAAGTCGGGCATCAACTGCTTAAGAAAACTTCAGTTTCAGAAGCCCGCCTGAACACTAACATTTACTAACAGCCGCGCCCCGTGCTGTCCTTGGTTGCTACGTTGGTAGATCATCATTCGGGAAACTGGAGTAATCCCCACCGTAAGCCGCCCTTGCTGTGGCTAAACCGTTACCGCTTGGCTTTGCCGCTTCGCCCTGCCCTTGCGTCGCCTCTCGCTTCTTCTTGATGGCGTAAAGGCTTAATACTTGGTTTGCCACCATGTCGAGTGCCGCCCTAACCGTGCCATCTTTGGCGGTGTAGGTCTTGGGGGTAAGGCTTCCCGCAATGCTCACGCTGTCCCCGGTATCCAGTGCCAACAATGCCCGGCATGGGGCAGGATCAAAGGCTATCACGCTCACAAACACGCTTTCACCGTTGCCTACGCTGGCACTAAGGCTGGTCGTTACAAAGGGCTTGCCGCTCTTGCTTTGGCGTTGCTCCGGCTTCTTTGCAATCTTGCCGCCAATCAGTGCATCAATCATTTTTTACGTCCTTTCAGTTATTCCAATCACGCCAACCAACAGCCCAAGAGCTAACCCATTGGGGGCAATTCTCCCCATCTTGGATGGCGGCTTTAGTAAATCTTTTGGCCTGTGGCGACATGCAGTAATGGGTAGTGAATTTGGCATTTAGATAACCGCATGTGCTACAGGATTGGGGGGGCATTTCTTTAATTTCGGCGATAAGTTGCGGCTTGTTGTCCCGAATAAAGGCGCGTAATTCATCCGTTAAACACTCGACGGGTGACGCATACAGCACCCCATTTTCGAGTGTCAGGGATACGCCGTGGGCGGTGACGTTTTCCATTGCGCCCATCAAAAAGCCTCTCTTTCTTTTCCGTCACGGCCTAGAAGGGGGTTTTTATCCGTCACACCGTCACAATCCTTTTTAATCAATGAGTTACCGTTATTTTTATCCGTCACACTATTTTCTTGTGTGACGGATTGAAAACCATCTAACCTATTGATTTTATTGGTTTGTGTCGCTGTGACGCTTGTAGAGGGTGTGCCGCTAAGGTAGCGCGTGAATGTGTCGCTAAACCACTCCAAGCGATAGCCCTTTTTGGTGTCAAAGCCCTTACGCACTGAACGAGGCTTGATCTTAAATTCATCCAAGCGGCGTGAGAGTTGGCGCAAGGTGAGCGGCTTGCCTCGGTTATACGTTGCCCAGTTGCCCTCTTCATCCTCACATAGCCGCTCTAGCAGTTCTTGGCTGAAAAGAATGTCCGTCTTGGCGGCCTCGAATGCGTCACGGATGTTAAGCAACAGTTCCTCGTTTAGGCTTAGGCTCTCCGTATCTTCGCCGCTCAGGTGGTGTGCTGCTTGTCGTGCCAACTTAGGCCAATGCCCCCCGGCAAGATCAGCAAGAGCAAAAAGCGGCTCCCAGTTATCAGCGGTGCGATTGCTTAGGCCGCCCATATCAGGGCGGTACTTGCCGAAGTGTTCCCCTATATCCTCTGCCCATCGTGCGAATTGCCGCTTCACCATACGGAAGGCTTCCCCGTTGGCATGGCGTAGATTTTCGGCGGATTCTCCCGGCGTTTTGCGGCGCATGGTTAGCACCACAGCACGGCTCATAATCGTTTCAGGCATCTTGCCAATTCCCGCCATTGCCTTAGCCCCCCATGTACTAAAGGCGCGTGGCTGGTGCTCCCCGCTTATCTCGACGGTGCGCACAATTACCGCCGTTTCTCTGGTATGCCCACTGTTGATAATGCCGCGTAGTTCCTCGTTTTCTTTGGCGAAGGTGTCGGCTTCATCAATCATTAGCGACGGCTTCCATGCCTCAACTGCCCGGAATAATGCGGATGGCGTGATATTGGAAGCGAGCAAGGGGCGACACGCTAACTTCGCAATGGCCTGTAAGAGCGTCGATTTACCGCAGCCTTTCTCCGGGGCAGTAATCACCGCCAAGGGTAAGACCGTTGCGTAATCAGAAAACCAAGTCAGGGCAGACCACAACGCCGCCGCCCGTAGCGTGTGCGTATCGGCAATCACATAGGTTTGCAGCAGAGAGAAAGCGGCATCCAGTGCCGTATCGCCCTGTACATCCGTAGGCCAAGGGTCTATCTCTTCAAACATAATCACCCCACCGCTACCGCTGGCGGCCTCTTCGCTATGTTTGGCGGCGTTTTGTACCGCCTTAACAGCCTTGTCCAAGAAGCCCACGGGAACGCCAAGTAAATCAGCGGCCTCTTTGCGCACCTTGCCATAAGCCAACAAGGGAAGCGTGGCAAGGTGTTCGATATAGGCATCTTCATTCTCCGGGGTAAAGGCTGGGGCGGCGTTATCTTCTATGCCTTTGTCATTATGAAAACGCTGTAAACTTACCTCCCCTAGTAAAGTACTCTCTCCATCCGTCACGTCCGGGATTTGACGGGTAAAAACGCCGCCAATTTGCTCTTTTATGGCATCAAGCCCAAGCAGTTTGGCAAGGTCGTTAAAGTCGGTCTCTTTGGCTTGTCTTGGGTGTCCTTCTGGGAAAACTGGCGTAACCATTGCCCCAAGGGTTGCTTGTGCCGCTTCCTTGGCACGGGTCACGCCGGGATTGCCTTCGGTGCGCCAGTCATCATCCGCACACAGCATGATCTTTGCCGCTGGTTGCTGTTGCCGCACTGCTTGCGCTACCGCTTTGAGATTGCCAGCGTTAAAGGCCACATAGACCGGGTAGCTTGTGGCTTGGTGCAAAGTGCATCCCGTCGCCCACCCTTCGCACACAAGAGCGACACCCCCGCCCGGTTCGCCAAGTAAGCAATAGCCGCCTTTGGTGTTTCCACCCGTCAAAAAGGTTTTCTTACCGTCCCCGTGTATCACCTGCAAACTCGAAAGCTCCCCAGCAATCAGCACCGGGACTAAGAGCATGTCTTTAAGCTGTCGCGCTCCATAGGGAACAATCCGCTTGGCCTGAATATAAGCATGGTTGCCATGGACATCTTGGGCGGCGTTTAACATCCGCTCCGCTTTGGTCTTGGCTTGTTTGGCAAGCTGCAAGGCTTCTGCTTCGGCAATCTTACGAAGCTCTTGCAATTTGGTCTTGTAACTTTCTCTTTCGGCATTGGTCATGCTGTCGCTTTGCTTACTGCACCATGTCCCCTTTGCGCCTGTTTGCCAATCACCGAAATTGACCAGTTGATAATCCCCGGCATCATGCCCCACATACCAGCCATGCTTTTTTCCGTGGGGGCGGCCTTCAATGTCAAAACGATGGATTTTTCCATCAAGAGCTGGGGTTAAGGGTTTGGCTGGGGTTAAGCACTGCTGTGCTAAATAATCAAGAAAACTGTACATCAATCCACCTTTCGTGAATTTTGGATGTAGAAACCCCCTTACCCATTGGATAGGGACGAAAAGAAAGAAGGGGGGGTGTAATTACGCCTAGGCGTTAGGCGTTGGCCTGTGTAAGAGAACAGGCCAAACCGGGGTATATTTTTTTTGGCTTTATCGTTATGATCCGGGCTTCTTACCTACCTTTCTTTCGTTGGTGGTTTGAACATCCGCCCCTTGTTTGTTAGCGCAAACAGGGGGCATTTCTTTTAGGGCTTTCATGCTTGGTACTCGCAAGGGTTAGCCATCCATTTATGTACCTCTTCATTTTTGTAAAGCGTCGTCCCTTTGCCTAACTTAATCGGCTTTGGTGCTTTCCCCGCTTTAACAAGTTGCCGCCATGTTTCGCGGCTCACCGCCACAAAATCCGCGATTTGCTGCCAGCGTGAAAGACCAACTACGGGTAAAGCTTGGGGTACGTCGTTATTTACTTGTGCTGCCATGTCATGCACTCCTTGTGCGTTGTTTGTCATGGCCTGCATTATTGCCGTTTGTGCGTACTTTTTTTGCCGATTAGGCAAAACCCTTTGCCTAGGTTTCAAAGTTAGGCAAACCGGGGGCTACTCTTTGAACCTCTCTAATAATGCTTCTAATCGTGTCATCGCTAATTTCAGCACCAACTGATTGAGCGGCTTTTTCCAAATCCTTTGCGCTAATGTTTTTCCTATCTGCCAGCAATGCCGCGATAAGCGCATGTTCTTTTCGCATCCGTTGCGGACGTGGCTGCCTCATTAACTTCGCCATGCTATTTTGTTCTTCCTCTGGTAAGTGCTCAGGCTCTTCACCTCGCTTAATTCTCTCCACCTCTTCGGCACTGATAAACAAATCAGCTTTCGTAATATTTACGCCAGAGAATACAAGGCTTACTCTTTTGTCATTAAAAGGAGCGCAGCTGGATAATTCCTTTATCATATCCATAAAGCGGTTAGGATATGTCGCTGTGTAGTAACAATTAAAAAGATCAATGAAGCCATTTTTTATTGCTTTTTGAGCCTCAATAACCTGACAACTGAAACTAGGCAACAAACCAAAGTGAGGGGCATTTTCTACAAACCATGCTAGTGCGCTGTCATCCTCACACATCAACGCAAAAACTAAGTCTTTAATATTAAATTCAATGTGATTAAATTCTTTTTCGTCATGAAAATTCGCGTTTACTAAGCAATCCCAATTAACGCCGCCGTCTTTTGTAATTGACACTAATAGATTTGTGCGCTCCATTGCCCCCCAGTGCACTAAATCATCTTCGGTTATCTCTTCGCCGAAGTATTTTGTAAGTTCCCTTGCGGCTTCACTCAGGCGGTAATAAAGCCGTTTGGGTGGTTTCACCTTGGGCTGTTGGTGCTTTTTATTTGTCATCTTTACGTCCCTAAACGCTTCCCCAGAAAAGAAAAAAGCCACGCCAAGCGAATCTAGGGAAATTCGCCTTTCGCCCCGTCGGGCTAGGCGTGGCTTAACGCTTGATCTATGCCCTTAGCGGGATTACTTCCGCCCCTTGGCGCATCTTGTCGCATTCATCCGCCCACCATTGCATAAGCTCCCGCCGTTCTTGCAGATAGTTGCCACGGTTGTACGTCAGTTCTACCTCGTTACCATGCCTATGGGCTAGGCTTACCTCGATAACCTCTTTACGGAATAACCCGCTAGCGTTTGCCAACGTACTAAAGGCACTTCTAAACCCGTGGGCAGTGTGATCTTTTTGGGTGTCGTAACCCAGCCGTCTAAGAGCGGCATTTATCGTATTTTCGGACATTGGCCTATCCTTGCCTTGCAAGCCCGGAAAGCAGTAATTAAGGTGTCCCGTATGCTCTTTGATGGTGTGCAAAAGCTCTAGGGCTTGCCGTGCCAAGGGGACTAGGTGCGCCCTTCTTTTCTTCATGCGCTCTAATTTAATATTGATAATCGCATTGTCTAAATCTACTTCGCTCCATTCTAAGGCGCGTAACTCTGTGGGACGAAGGGCAAGCAGGGCGGATAACTTAAAGGCTACCAGCGTCACAAAGTGGCCTTGATATGCCCAAATGTCGCGTAACAGTTGCCCGAATTGGATAGGCTCAATAATTGCCGCCATGTTTTGCTTTTGCCGTGGGGTAAGTGCGCCTTTCAAGTCGGCGGCTATGTCATGCTCACATCGCCCTGTAGCTACGCCAAAGCGAAAAACTGCACTACACAAACTCCGCAAACGATGCGCTACCTCTAGCGTGCCGCGTTGCTCACATTTTTGTAAAACGGCTAAAAGCTCGACTGGCCTTATTTCGCTAATGGGGCGGTTGCCAATCCAAGGGAAGGCATGTAGTTCTAGCATCCGTAAATTGCGCTGGTTTGTTCCTTCTGTGCGTGTTGCTTGGAATTTCTCTACCCATTCACGCGCTACCAGTTCAAAGCTGTTTTGTGCGTTTTTCTGTGCCGTGAGTTTATCAATTTGCTTTTGTAAGCTTGGGTCTTTCCCCTGCTTAATCAGGGCGCGGGCTTCTAGTTGTTTTTGTCTGGCATCCGCCAATGACACTTCGGGATATGTCCCGATAGTCAAAAGTCGTTCTTTGTCATACATGCGGTACTTTAGCCGCCAAATTCGCCCACCTGCTGGGGTAACGTAAAGGTAAAGCCCTTTCGCATCGAAGAGCTTGTAAGGTCTATCTGTCGATTTGGCATTGCGAATCTTGCTATCAGTAAGCGGCATGGGGTGCGCCTTTATCTTGGTGGATTTTTAACACCCCGTAAATCTACCCCTTATTTTTCTTGCTTCCAATAGGCAAGCTTTGGCATGAATAGCAACAAAAAACCCGCCAATTCAAGGAATTTAGCGGGTTGCTTGGCACGGCTTGCCCCTATTTGGGGGATATTTGGTGCCGATAATAGGAGTCGAACCTACGACCTTCGCATTACGAATGCGCTGC
>CAZOBT010000133.1:0-6530 GCA_964578025.1 uncultured Rhodocyclaceae bacterium
TGATGCCCGAACTCGCTGGGCGGCCTTGGCCTGAACCACCTTTGTATTATTGGAGTGCCGCACTCAGCGGGCAATTTTTTAGTTTGTTTGGCTTACCTGTCCATAGCGCGATGCGGCTAGCAAGTGGCTTATGGGTCGCTTTAGCATTAACCGGTATTTATTTCGCCGGACGTGAGCTGTATGGACAAGAAGCAGCAGGGGCTTCCCCCTTATTGCTGGCAGGTTCATTTGGCCTGATGGTACATGCTCATGAAGCACAACCGCTCTTGGTTGGACTTGCCGCTTATTGTGCGGCACTCGGGGCATTAGCCGCTGTACCGCGTCGCCCTTATCTAGCAGGAACATGGTACGCCTGTGCTTTGAGTGCCGCTGTGCTTGGGATTGGCCTCTGGCTAACCTTGCCTTTGTTACTGACTGGCGTGTTACTGGCATTACTTAAACGGACTCGCAATGTTTTCCTTGGTCTGAGTTTTAGCCTTGTGTTATTTGCCGCCATCATGGCAGCGGTTTTACTCCCTACCCTGCAAATACAAGGGGATATTTGGCAGTATTGGTGGAGCTTTGAAGTCAACAATCCACCTTGGCAACATCCACCGCGTGGTGCGTTCACACATTACATCAGCATTCTGCCGTGGTTTGCTTGGCCTGCTTTCCCTGTAGCCTGTTGGGGAGTCTGGAGCAAACGCCGCCAGCTTGATACTTCGCGCTTATTACAGCCCTTAGTGATTTTCTTACTAACGTTTGTTGTCCTGTTATTTGCCTATCAGCCTCGCAACTTACTGGCGATCTTATTACTTCCTACCTTGGCATTATTAGCAACGCCTGCGGTGTTGCTACTGCGCCGTGGGGCGGCAAATGCCTTGGATTGGTTTAGCCGGATGACGTTTACCCTATTTGTCATCTTGGTGTGGGTTGGCTGGTGTGCAATGGTTTGGGGCTGGCCTGAACGCTTAGCACAACGGGTGATAGTTTTAGAGCCTGGTTTTGTGGGGCAATTTCAAACCTTCCCCTTTGCCTTAGCGGCAACCGTCACCCTCTGGTGGGTTTGGCTGATGCTCACTTTATCGCGTTCGGCCTTCCGTGGTCTCACCATGTGGACGGCTGGATTCACTACTTTCTGGCTACTGGTTGTCTCGTTATGGCTACCGTGGATCGACTATGGCAAAAGTTATCGCTTACTAAGCAACAACCTGGCGCAACAAATTAATAGCCGCCCCCTGCCGATGCCGAGCACCGACAACGACGAGACAACGCTAGAAAATGCCGTTATTCCATGTGTGGCAGAACGTGCTGTCGGGAATGCACAACGTGCCTCTTTTGCGTATTTTGCCAATCTGCATTTAGAACCTTGGGATAGTACGGCAGCACAAAATTGTTCGTGGTTGTTGATTCAAGGTAGCTCACGCAAAGAGCTGGCTCCCCCGAACACGTCATGGCAGAAAATCTGGGAAGGTAATCGGCAAGGCGATAAGAACGAGCGTTTCCGCTTGTATTACCGTCAAACAAAAGCCTGACCTACCTTATTACCTTGCTCCCCGGCTATGTCCCACAGAAAGTCTGATAATTCGCCGTAAATTCCGTGGGCGCGGGGAGAGCAAACTCCGCTGCCGTAATGCGTGGCGTAAACGGGTCTTGTACGACCTGTAATAACTGCTGAAATGGCGCAAGATCATTACGCTCTACTGCCGCCGCTAATGCGTGCTCCACTTGATGATTACGCGGGATGTAGTGCGGATTTGCGTGACGCATAATGGCAAGTTGCTGGGCAGCTTGTGCAGATGAGTAGCTAGCCCAACGTTGTTGCCAGCGGCTCTGCCAAGCTAAGCAATTTGCTTGTGTTGTGGCATCAGCAGTGAAAATCGCGCTCGTACTTAACGCTGCCTCCGCTCCTACCACTGCCCCTGCTGCCATCGCCTGTGCCAACTCGGTCAAGGCAACAAAGGCTAAGGTGAAATCCAGTTTGCCTTGGTA
Source organism: uncultured Rhodocyclaceae bacterium (assembly GCA_964578025.1). GTDB lineage: Bacteria > Pseudomonadota > Gammaproteobacteria > Burkholderiales > Rhodocyclaceae > CAZOBT01. The sequence goes on from CAZOBT010000133.1 coordinate 1,972, forward strand.
CAGTAACTGTAAAAAATCATCAACCAAGGCTTGGTCACTTGCCGTGTTTGCGGCAATTACCGCATTACTGCCTGTTATCTCCGTTGCTAAACCTAATTTGGCTTGCCATACAGCCAGCTCCTCAGCCGCATATCGCGTCTCAAACCCCATAATTACCTCGGTTGCCAAGGCAATCGCTGTTTCTTCATCCTCATGCAGTAAGGGTAATAAGGTCTCGGCAAACCGCGCTAAATTCCATTGCGCCATATCCGGCTGGCGGCGATACGCATAACGTCCTTGCCGATCAATTGAACTGAAAACGGTATCGGGATCATATGCCTCCATAAACGCACAGGGGCCGTAATCAATGGTTTCTCCCGATAAGGTCATATTATCGGTATTCATCACGCCATGAATAAAACCAATCCCCATCTATTGCGCAATCAGTTTGGCCTGCCGCGCCACAACAGCATGTAACAAGCCCAAATAGGGCTGTGGGCTATCTTGTAGCTCTGGGTAATGACGTGCGATGGTGTAATCCGCTAAAGCTTGCACTGTGGCTAAGTCATGATGAGCTGCTGCAAATTGGAATGTCCCGACTCGGAGATGGCTGGCGGCAATACGGGTCATCACTGCCCCCGGCAAATAACGCTCCCGCTTGACCCAATCCCCAGTTGCCACCACCGCCAAGGTGCGCGTACTGGGAATCCCTAACGCCGCCATGGCTTCGCTCATCAGGTATTCACGCAAGGCTGGCCCTAAGGCACATTTGCCATCGCCCCCGCGTGAGAACGGGGTACGCCCAGAGCCTTTAAAGGCCATATCCCACCGCCTGCCTTGCGGGTCAATGATTTCACCCAACAACAACGCCCGCCCATCACCTAAACGGGGAGAGAACCCACCAAATTGATGCCCAGCATAAGCTTGCGCCATCGGCTGTGCGCCCGCCGGAACAACATTCCCCGCCAACACCGCAAGGCCATCCGCCGTAGTCAAGGCTTCTGCTGGCAAACCGAGCTGTTCTGCCAACAAGGGATTGAATTGCACCAAGCGAGGCTTTGGCGCAGGCGTGGCTTGCCAAGGGATAACTAAATCCGCAAGTTCTCGCGCATAGGTGTTGTCAAAATGAATCTGCATTCTCGCTTCGTTGTTGAATCGCGTCGTTGAATTTAAGTGGGTTTAATTTGGTCTATCCTTAATAATTACATGCCTAGCATGAGCTATAGGCCATTTTTTTATTTGGTCTTAGATTTACTCTTGTATCAGCACGACCTCAACCCCAACAAACCTTACTTTTTGTCCGGGGTGCAATTTGGCACGTTTACGTAATTCAACTTGCCCATCGACAAGGACATCACCGGCACTAATTGCCATATGTGCTACCCCGCCTGAGGGACAGAGTCCCGTGGCTTTTAGTAGCTGATCAAGCTGGATAACGTCGCCACGAATGGCAAATTCTAATTGGCGGGGTGGCATGACAACTCCTATTCACAACACAACAAATCAATGTATGAACCTATGGTTACGGCAGCAGATTCAGCAAGCTGTCTAAACCACCAAAGTTAATTGCTACCTTCGCTTTGGCTCGGGTGGCGGGTTTGGCATGGAAGGCCACGGATAAACCCGCTTCTGCCATCATCAACAAATCGTTCGCGCCATCACCAACGGCAATCACTTGCTCTTGGCGCAAACCGAGTTCATCGCGCAAACGTGCTAAGTGATGCGCTTTCGCGGCGGCATCGACAATATCGCCAACGACGCGCCCGGTGAGTTTGCCGCCACTAATTTCTAACTCATTTGAGGTTGCAAAATCAAAGCCCAGTTCAATGCGCAAACGCTCGGTGAAATAGGTAAAACCGCCAGACAAAATGGCGGTACGCAAACCAGCAGCTTGGGCGGCGGCTAACAGTTCACGCGCACCATCGGAGAGCAGCAAACGTTCGCCATACACACGCGCCAACACCCGAGCATCAAGTCCCGCTAACAACGCTAGACGACGGCGTAGGCTTTCGCGGTAATCAATTTCACCGCGCATCGCCGCTTCGGTCACGGCGGAAACTTCAGCTTTTTTCCCGGCAAAATCGGCTAACTCATCAATACATTCAATGGTAATGAGGGTCGAATCCATGTCAAAGGCGATCAAGCCATAGTCTTGCAAACTGCGCCCGCTGGGCATGAACGCCCAATCTAGCTTTTCTGCCTCTAACAGCGGAATTAACTCATCAAAAGCAGGTGTGCGGTTTGCCGCATGTAAGCAAGTCACTTGGGGCGGACGAGGTTCAACTCGTGTCGCGGCGGTAGCAGTAACGAGACGTTCCAGCAAAAACGTGGGCAGCGCGCCCCCTTGAATAATCAGATTCATGGCAGAACAAGGCAGGAAAAAATGAATAAACACATAAAAAGAGCAGGGTGCGTACACAATGACTTTCGAGTACGACAACCCTGCTCAATGCGCGTGGTTAAGTTAAAACTAAAGCAATTTAGCGTTGGCTTAACCTGCTAAACGTTCCGGTAAAACGTCGCGCAATGAAATGGCGGCATCGCGGATCATTTTTTCGGTGGTTGCCCAATCCACACAGGCATCGGTGACGGAACAACCGTATTTCAACTGCGACAAATCGGCAGGAATTGACTGATTACCTGCTTCGATATTGGATTCAATCAGTGCCCCAACAATTGACTTGTTCCCGGCACGAATTTGGCTAACCAAATCGCTCATCACCAGGGGTTGCAGCTCAGGTTTCTTGGAGCTGTTAGCGTGTGAGCAATCGACCACGATGTTATTGGCTAACTTTGCTTTGGCTAAGGCTTGCTCGGTGACATTGATGGAGACGGTATCGTAGTTAGGTTTGCCATCGCCACCACGCAAGACGATATGTCCATAGCCATTGCCGCGTGTCCGCACGACTGCCACGCGACCTTGATCGTTGATGCCAAGGAAACTATGCGGGCGAGAGGCAGAGAGAATAGCGTTAATCGCAATGCTCAAATCGCCATTCGTGCCATTCTTAAAGCCAACAGGGGTAGACAAACCAGAGGACATTTCGCGGTGCGTTTGTGATTCAGTTGTCCGCGCTCCAATCGCGCTCCATGCAATCAAATCACCCAAGTATTGAGGAGAGATTGGGTCAAGAGCTTCTGTGCCAGTTGGCAAGCCCAATTCATTGATCTGCAACAGGAATTCGCGGGCTTTTTCCATCCCAACATCAACGCGGAAAGAGTCATCCATAAACGGATCATTGATATAACCTTTCCAACCTACCGTGGTACGAGGCTTTTCAAAGTACACGCGCATCACCAACAACAGGGTGTCGTTCACCTCATCCGATAATGCCTTCAAGCGGCGGGCATAATCTAAACCTGCGACGGGATCATGAATAGAGCAAGGGCCAAGCACCACAAACAGGCGATGATCCTTACGATCAAGAATATTACGCAGGGCTTGCCGCCCTTCGGTCACGGTACACGCGGCGGTTTCGCTTAAAGGTAGACGCGCATGTACCTCAGTCGGCGTAGGCATCGCATCAAAAGCCGTCACGTTGATATTTTCCAGATCAAGATTGGTACTCATAACTCTTCTTCTCAACTCACAAAATTAAGAGCATCGCCAAAAAATGCACCCAATTGTTGGGCGGGGATGCGTTAAAGGCGGAAGTTTATCCTTTCCTGCCCAGTTATAGGGCGTTCTTACTGAGGTTTTCCGGGTTTTTAAGTTGCGTTTGCCTCTGTTAGCACTTTCACGCTCGTGCTAATCTCTCCTCGCAATTATTTGTTGCATATAATTCCTAAACATAAATAAAGGAAGCGAGGAGCCTATGTCATACCATGTGATTATTGTTCTTGGCAAAGATCAAGAACGTGAATTGAAATTTACGCAAGATTTTTCGCGTACTGATGCCGAAGCGCGGCGTTGGCTGGATGAGGAATTTGTTAAGTTGGAATGTGATGTAGCGACACCAACCGGAAAAATTCTGATTATCGACAAAATCTTAGCCGTTGCACGTTATGCAGGCACAGAGCGGTTATTAGGCGACTGGGGCGTACAGTTTGCCCAATGTGTGGCGCGTGTTTTAAATCGTGATTTGATCCGGGTGGATATCCCTAATCACATTATTGGTTACTAATTGTTCTACCGTAGGCAGAGCCTTTGATTTGTTCAACAATCAAAGGCTCTTTTTGCTTTATGTTTTAGGTGAGTTTGTGTCGGGAAAACAGCAAAACAAACAGGAAGCAGGCGATAGCAGCCCCACTGTGCCAAATTACATTACGCGTAAAGGCTATATGCGTTTGTGTGAAGAGCGTGAATATCTCGTCAAAACAGAACGCCCGCGTATGGTTGAAGTCGTGGCTTGGGCAGCTTCCAATGGTGATCGTTCAGAAAACGGCGATTATTTGTATGGAAAAAAACGCCTGCGTGAGATTGATCGACGTATTCGTTTTCTGTCAAAACGCATTGATAACGCCCATGTCGTTGACGCTGAACGGCAGCACGGTTTAGATCGGGTTTTCTTTGGAGCAACCGTCACATGATGTGATTTAGACGGCAAGGAATATCAATATTCCATCGTTGGCGTGGATGA
>CAZOBT010000134.1:0-6477 GCA_964578025.1 uncultured Rhodocyclaceae bacterium
GGCTTCGGTGGCGCGTTCTGCTGCCCATTCTGCGGCTTGGCCTTCTAACATGCGGCGAAATTCCAGCAAATCTTCACGCAAATTCGGATGTGCGCCGAGCATGGCTTGCCACGGATCAAAAAAGCTGGCGTTGAGGCGGTCGGTGACAAACGTTCCTCCCCCTTGGCGGCTTTGCAATAAGCCTTTGGAAGCCAATTTTTGAATGGCTTCACGTAGCGAAGGGCGTGACACACCAAGTTCAACCGCCAATTCACGCTCAGGCGGCAGACGATCACCGGGCTGTAATGAGCCTTCTAAAATGCGTTTTTCTAAGGCTTCGGCAACGGCATCCGAGACACGCGGCAGGGCAACTTTCTTTTCCAAAATCGGTTTTACCTATCAGTATTGGTAAGACCATTAAATTCTATCGTAGAAATTTGGGCGAAGACAAGGGAAATGTTGCACTGAATTATTTGACTAAGGCTATGACTTCATGTAACTTTGTGGCTTAAATATAAATTGGTATGACCAATTTACCAAATTAAAGCATGAACAAAGCAAAATTAAACCAAAGGAGTTGGGGATGACCAAGCCGACGGATGTCTATTTTTTCGCTACCTGCGTGATTGACCAATTTTGGCCAGAGGCGGGGCTGGATGCGATGCAGTTGCTCAAAAATGCCGGGCTGCGCGTGCATTTTCCGCCGGGGCAAACCTGTTGCGGGCAAGTCGCCTACACCAGTGGTTTCTTTGCCGAAGCGCGGCAAGTCGCGGCGGCGCAGTTGGATTTGTTCCCCGAAAATTGGCCTGTTGTTGTCCCCTCCGGTTCGTGTGCGGGGATGATGAAACATCATTACCCCAAGCTTTTTGCCAACGATGCGGTGAATTTGCCCAAAGCCTTGGCCTTGCAAGGGCGGATTTATGAACTGACCGAATTTTTGGTGAACGTGCTCGATTACCGCCTGCCTCCGCCCAGCTCAAAATCATCCAACGCGGGGAAAACTGAAAAAGTGGTGTTGCATACCTCGTGCTCGGCGCGGCGCGAAATGGGCAGCCATCTGTCTAGCCGTGCTTTGTTGCAACAACTGCCGCAGGTGGAGCTGTGCCAACAAGATCATGAAGCCGAATGTTGTGGTTTTGGTGGCACATTTGCCTTGCGCCAGCCGGAAATTTCCACGGCAATGGTGAGCGATAAAGTTGCCAGCTTAAAAGCCAGTGGTGCGGAACGTGTGGTGAGTGCGGATTGTGGCTGTTTGCTGAATATTCGCGGACATGCCGATTACCTCGCGCCCAACTCCTTACCCGCCGAACACATCGCCAGCTTCTTGCTGCGCCAAGGAAACACTGTATGAGCCAGCCCATCACCCCTAGCAGTAAAGCCCGGCAAGCGATTTTGCAACGCCTCCGCGCCAGCGTCAGTGCCACGCCGATTGAACAGGTCTTAAGCAACCCACCACCGCCAAAATTACCAATGCCTTGTCCAACGGCGACACCTAGCGCATTACGCCAGCAATTCATTGAGCACATCACCACCGCTCATGCCGAGGTGCATTCGGTGACTGCCGAGAATTGGCAGACCAAACTTGCCGAATTGTGTATCAGCAAGCAGCTACCTTCTGTATTGGCAGGAAAAGAGTTTCAGACCAAATTAAACTTATTGGATTTGGCGATGGCTAATCCTGACTGCACAACCCAAGTCAAGATTTACGACACGGCGATTGAGACATGGAAAGCCGAGTTATTTCATGACATGGCAGCGGGCTTGACTACAGCGCGAGCGGCGATTGCCGAAACGGGAACGCTGATTTTGTGGTCGAGTGCGGACGCGCCGCGCTTGTTATCACTCGTGCCACCCGTGCATTTTGTCTTGTTGGCAGAAGACATGATCTACCCAACATTTGCCGCTGCAATCGCAACGGAAGGCTGGGGCAAAGCGGGCGTGTTACCAAGCAATGCCTTACTCATTTCCGGGCCGTCGAAAACCGCCGATATTCAACAAACCCTCGCCTATGGCGCACATGGGCCGAAGGAGTTGATTGTGTTGTTGTTGGAGCAAAACCAATGAATGTACAACCTGCCAATCCACAACCCTTATTAGACTTTCGCGGGCGCAGTGCCGCCGTGTTGAACAACCCACCGTTGCGCCAAAGTTTTCGCGGGGCGATGGATTTTTTAATGGCAAAACGCGCGGCGCAATTTCCTGATCCGCTGGCCTTAGCCCAACAACGCGATTTGGCTGAAAAAATCCGGCAATACAGTTTGGCAAAGTTACCCACTTTATTAGCGCAATTAGAAGCTAATTTGCAGAAGAATGGCATTCAGGTACATTGGGCAGAAACGCCGGAAGAAGCCAATGCCATCATTCTGCAACTGTGTGCCGCGCACGAAGCCAAGTTGATGGTGAAGGGCAAGTCGATGGTCAGTGAAGAAATTGAGCTGAACCATGCCTGTGCGGCGGCGGGGATTGCCGCCTTGGAATCGGACATGGGTGAATACATTGTGCAGTTGGCGGGGGAAAAGCCCTCGCACATCATCATGCCCGCCATCCATAAAACCAAGGAAGAAATCGCCCAGCTTTTCCACGAGCAAATCCCCGGCGTGCCCTATACCAACAACGTGGACGCACTGATTCAAATTGGGCGGCAGGTGTTGCGGCAAAAATTCTTAGAAGCCGAGATTGGCCTGTCTGGGGTGAATTTTGCGGTGGCAGAAACAGGGACGCTGTGCCTCGTTGAAAACGAAGGCAATGGGCGGATGTGTACCACCGTGCCCAAGGTGCATATTGCGATTACCGGCATTGAAAAAGTCGTGGAAAAGTTAGAACACGTTCCGCCCTTATATGCCTTGCTCACCCGTTCGGCGACAGGGCAGAACATTTCCACCTATTTCAATATGATCTCTAGCCCACGCCGTCCGGGGGAATTGGATGGGCCGGAAGAAGTGCATTTGGTCTTGCTCGATAACGGGCGCAGCCAAGCCTATGCCGATCAACAACTGCGCAGCACTTTGCAATGTATTCGTTGCGGCGCGTGTATGAACCATTGCCCAATTTATAGCCGCATTGGTGGACATGCCTACGGTACGACCTATCCGGGGCCAATTGGCAAAATCATCTCGCCGCATTTACTTGGCCTAGAAGCGACCAAAGAATTACCCAGTGCCTCGTCCTTGTGTGGCGCGTGTAGCGAAGTTTGCCCGGTCAAAATCCCCATTCCTGATTTGTTGATGCGCCTGCGCCATGAACTTTGGTCTAAATCGCCGCAAGATTCAGAAAAGCAAGTAATGCGTGGTCAAGGGGCGAGTTATAAGCGATTAGAGCATTTGGTCTATAAAACCTGGGCATGGGTATATCGCTCCCCGGCGCGTTATCGTATGGCCTCATGGCTAATGACGCGCTTGCGTTTTTTGACCCCCAAACAGCAAGCCGGGTGGACAACCGCCCGCACCCCACTCACCCCCGCCCCGCGCCGTTTGCGCGATCAGGTTTAGGGGATGTAATTCAATAATCGTGTTGATGAATTAAACAAAAATGTTTAATCTATTCGCCTGTTCAAGCAATATAGGAGATGCGGTGAAGCAGAGTGAGTTTGTCCGGTGGCTACGATCTCAAGGGGCAACTTTCAGTGAGGGTAAAAAACACTTGAAGGTTTACCTCAATGGACAACAAAGCCACCTCCCTCGGCATCCTTCGGCAGAGTTGAAAACAGGGCTGGTCGAAGGTGTAAAAAAGCAACTCTTATTGAAATAGGAAACCCCCCTCAAGGGGCTGGTATCTTGCACCATACCTTAGGAAAGGAAAGGAAATGCGCTATCCCGCTAAGTTTAATCCCGCAGAGGAAGGTGGTTTTGTTGTCACATTCCGCGATATTCCAGAAGCCATTACACAAGGTGATACAGAAGCAGAAGCCTTAGAAATGGCAGAGGATGTTTTGCTCTCTGCGATGGATTTCTACTTTGATGACCAACGCCCCGTGCCACTACCGTCCCAAGCCGAACCTGATGAGCGACTGGTTGAGCTACCCACCAGTGTTTCCGCTAAGGTGTTGTTACTCAACGAAATGTTGGCGCAACAAGTGACCGCTTCCGAGCTTGCCCGTCGGCTTGGTACTCGCCCACAAGACGTACAGCGTTTGACTGACATCCATCACACGACAAAGATTGACACTATCGCTGCCGCCCTTGGGAAGTTAGGACGGCGACTTGATGTTTACGTCATTCCTGCTTGATAGGAATTTCAGGAGCAAGAAAAAGCCCGGAAGCAAATCACATGCGCCGGGCTTTTTTGTAACCAATCATCATTTTGATTAAACCAGACGTAATGGTAGGAAACTATGTCAGATTTACTCAACGCCCTACATGCAGTTTTGCCCTCCGCGCAAGTGATTAGCGACCCCTTGCGCCGTTTGGCTTATGGCACGGATGCGAGTTTTTATCGCTTAACGCCCGAAGTGGTGGTGATGGCGCAGCATGAAGCGGATGTGGCGAAAGTCTTAGCCATCGCGGCAGCGCACCAGCGTCCTGTGACCTTTCGCGCCGCTGGCACAAGCTTATCGGGGCAGGCGATTAGTGAGGGGATTTTGCTGGTGTTGGGCGATGGTTTTGCGCATTACCACATTGTCGACCAAGGCAACAAAATCCAACTCGGCCCAGCGATGATTGGCGGCGAGGTCAATCGCTTACTCGCCCCTTTGGGCAAAAAAATTGGGCCTGATCCCGCTTCGATCAATACCTGCAAAATCGGCGGAATTGCGGCAAATAATGCCTCGGGGATGTGTTGTGGCACGGCGCAAAACAGTTATCGCACGGTGGCGGGGATGCGTGTGATGTTGGCGGATGGCACGGTACTGGATACTGAGGATAAAGCCAGTATTGCGGCCTTTCAGCACAGTCATGGAAATTTTCTGCAACAGCTCAGTGACTTAGCCGCTGCCACCCGTGCCAATGCACCGTTAGCGGCGCGGATTCGCCATAAATTTAAGATCAAAAACACCACCGGCTATAGCCTAAATGCCTTGGTCGATTTCACCGAACCGCTAGACATTTTGCAGCATCTGTTGATTGGCTCAGAAGGCACACTCGGCTTTATTTCGCGGATTACTTATCACACCGTGGTGGAGTACCGCGACAAAGCCAGTGCTTTGGTCTTTTTCCCTGACCTTGCCACGGCATGTATGGCGGTGCTGCGTTTGAAACCCTTGCAAGCCGTCTCCGTCGCGGCGGTGGAATTGCTGGATCGCCCGGCCTTACGTTCGGTAGAAAATAAAGCTGGATTGCCCCCGGTGATGAAAACCCTGCCCGATGGCGCGGCGGCCTTGTTGATTGAAAGCCGCGCCGACAATGCCGACACCTTAGCCACACAAACGCAGCAGTTACTGGATATTTTGGCGGATTTGCCGACTATCGGCACACCCCGCTTTTCCACCGATGCCGCCGAATGTGAGATGTATTGGAATGTACGCAAAGGCACATTCCCTTCGGTGGGGGCGATGCGCGAAACCGGGACGACGGTCATTATTGAAGATGTCGCTTTCCCGGTGGAGCGTTTGGCAGCGGCAACCTTGGATTTACAAGCCTTATTGCAAAAACATGGCTACCGCGAAGCGATTATTTTTGGTCATGCCTTAGAAGGCAATTTGCATTTTGTGTTTACCCAAGACTTTGCCAGCCCGCGCGAAATTGAGCGTTATCGCCAATTTATGGATGAACTGGCAGTGTTGGTGGTGCAGCAATATGATGGTTCGTTAAAGGCGGAACATGGCACGGGGCGCAATATGGCTCCGTTTGTTGAGCTGGAATGGGGGGCAGAAGCGACGGCCTTAATGCGCCAAATCAAAGCCTTATTTGACCCGGAAAATCGCCTGAACCCCGGCGTGATTCTTAATGCCAACCCGGCGGCGCATTTAGAAAACCTGAAACCTCTTCCAGCGGCGCATATTGCCGTGGATAAATGTATCGAATGCGGTTTTTGTGAACCGCAATGTCCGTCGCATGGGCTAACCCTCTCGCCTCGGCAACGTATTACCAGTTGGCGCGAAATTCAACGCTTACAGGCACAAGGCGAAACGCCAACACAACTCAGCCAAGCCTATCTGTATCACGGTCTCGCAACGTGTGCCGGGTGTGGCCTTTGTTCTACTGCTTGCCCGGTCGGTATTGATACCGGTAGCCTGATTCGTAGCTTGCGCGGGGCGCGGCAAGGGCGGCTGGCGCGGGGCGTAGGGCAATTTGTCGCCGAGCATTTTGCCGTGGTCGAAACCTCCGCCCGCCTTGGCCTCCACGCGGGGCAATTTGGGGCGAGTCTATTTGGCGATAAATGGCTGCAACGCCTCAGCGGTGGCGCGTGGCGGAATGCCATGCCAAGGGCAGCGCAAGCGTTGCCCAAAACCTTGGCAAACAGGCTGCCAACATCGACCGCCCCTAATACCTCCCTTAATCCTGCTGACCCAGTGATCTACTTTCCCACCTGTAGCGGGCGGATTTTTGGCGAACAAGGGCAAAC
>CAZOBT010000135.1:0-6446 GCA_964578025.1 uncultured Rhodocyclaceae bacterium
TCTGCGTAACTTCAGTTACCCTGAAGAAATCCCGGACTCGCTATGCTCCTCCGGGCTACTTTTACCTAGGTTGACGCTGCCGTCTTGCGCGTACTGGTTTTTTTAGCGGCGGGTTTAACCGCTTTGCTTGGTTTGGTGGCTGGGCTGTCTTGCCCCTCTTCCGTGGCCTCAACGGCCTTGGCTTCTTTTGCAGCTTTTGCTTCTTTCGGTTTCTTTTCTTCAAACTCGAACCCGACTTTGCCATCTTTGCCGACCTTTAAGAAAGCCGAGAAGGGGCGTTTGGTGCGTTGGGAGACGAAGCCGCGCAGTAAATCGGTTTTGCCTTCGCGCAACAGCTTTTGCATTTGTTCGCGTTCAATCGCTTGCAACAAAATCACTTTGCCAGAACGGAAATCACAGCGTTTGCTTTCACCCACAGCGTTAGCACAAACGTAGGCGTTGCCATGTTCAAAAACTGGCGATTGGCATTTGGGGCAAGTGCCAAGGCTGGTTTGCTGCGAGAAGTCGATGGGTTCGTTGCTTTCGCTGTCGTTGCTTTTACCTTCAAATTCAAACTCTGGCTGCAATTCACTATTCAAGCGCACCGCCGCACTAAACGCCCGCCCCATTTTGTTGCGGAAACCATCTAAGGGACCAACGCGCCCGCTACTCAGCAACAAGTCAATCTCTGCTGGCTCAAACTGCCGCCCAGCGACGATCTTCCACAAGGCAAAGTCACAGGCTTTGCATTGGAATTTTTTGTAGGTTTCATGCACCACGCCACCACATTTGGGGCAAGGTGTTTCGAGCGTGCCAAAATCACCGGGGATGGTGTCGCTGTCGTAGCTTTTTGCCCGCTCAACAATATGGCTGGTCATCGTGGCGATTTCTTGCATAAAGGCTTGGCGCGACATTTCGCCTTTTTCGATCCGCCCCAGCTTCCATTCCCATTCACCGGTTAATTCTGGCGCGGTAAGTTCATTCACGCCTAAACCTTGTAATAAGGTCAGCAGGGAAAAAGCCTTTGCCGTGGGTTGCAGCTCGCGCCCTTCGCGCAACAAATATTGCTCGGTGAGCAAGTTTTCAATGATCTGCGCCCGGGTGGCTGGCGTACCTAAACCCCGCCCCGCCATTGCGGCTTTTAATTCGTCATCGTCCAAGGTTTTCCCTGCTCCTTCCATCGCCGAGAGCAAGGTGGCTTCGCTATACCGGGCAGGCGGACGAGTTTCGGTGGCTTTTTGGTGAATCGCTTGGGTATTCACCTGCTCACCGGGGCTAACTTTGGCTAAGGTTTTATCGTCTTCGCTCTGACTTTCTTTGCCATACACCGCCAACCAACCGGGAGCAACAAGGACTTTGCCTTCGGTTTTAAACGGATGTTCGCCAATCCGCGTAATCCGTGTTGTTGCCAAATATTCCGCTGCTGGATAAAACACCGCCAAGAAACGCCGCACCACAAAATCGTAGAGCTTTTGTTCTAGCTCGTTCAGATTCTTTGGAGCTTGTGTGGTCGGGATAATCGCAAAGTGGTCGCTAATTTTGGCGTTATTAAAAATCCGCTTATTTGGTACAACCCAATTCCGCGCCAAAATTTGATGGGCAAATGGTGAGTAGTTGCTAATCAACAACTCATTCCCACCTTTGCCCACGCCTTCGCCAGTCAGCATCGCCAAGGTGGCTTTCACCGTTGCCAAATAATCTTCGGGCAAGCAGCGCGAATCTGTCCGGGGATAGGTTAACACCTTGTGTTTTTCGTACAACGCTTGCGCTAAGGATAAAGTGGTCTTGGCCGAGAAACCAAAACGCGAATTGGCCTCGCGCTGAAGACTGGTAAGGTCAAATAGCGCAGAGGCCAAACGAGTTTCGGGTTTGGTCTCTTCACTGACAACCCCAGTTTTGCCTAAGCAAGCCGCACGAATTGCCGCCGCTTTGCTTTCGTCCCAAATCCGCTCGGCTTTGGCATGTTCGTCGGCCTTATTGGCCTTTTGGAAACGTTCATCAAACCATTTACCGGCATAGTCGCCATCGGCACAGGCGAAGTTCGCTTCTAATCCCCAATAGGGGCGCGGTTTGAAGTCACGGATTTTCTTTTCGCGCTCGACCACAATCGCCAAGGTAGGCGTTTGCACTCGCCCAACGGTGGTCAAATGAAAGCCGCCCGTTTTGGAATTAAAGGCAGTCATAGCGCGTGTGCCATTAATCCCCACCAGCCAATCCGATTCGGAGCGGCACACCGCCGCATCACTTAAACCCTGCAACTCTGCACCGGGGCGCAACGCCGCAAAGCCGTCACGAATCGCGCCTTGTGTCATGGATTGCAACCACAGGCGTTGTACTGGTTTCTTGCTACTACTAAAGCGATAAATGTAGTTAAAAATCAGTTCGCCCTCACGCCCCGCATCACAGGCATTAATCAGGCTATCCACGTCTTTGCGTTTAATCAGTTTTTGTAAGAGCTTGAGCCGGGATTCCGTTTTTTCAATGGGGCGTAAATCAAAATGGGGGGGAACAACGGGTAAATTGGCAAATGACCACTTGCCGCGTTTCACTTCGTATTCTTCGGGGCAAGCCAGTTCGAGCAAATGCCCAACGGCGGAAGAGAGCACAAACTGTTCGCTCTCGAAATAATCATCATGTTTGGTAAAACCACCCAAAGCCCGCGCAATATCGGCAGCCACAGAAGGTTTTTCGGCAATAATCAGTTTTTTGCTCATAGTGAATTTGGGCAGCTCTGTTAGGGTTGGTAAAAACCATAATAAAAGTGATTCTGCGGCCTTGGCAAGCAAGGCCAACATGGTAGCCACACAAATTCAAAGGCAGGCGCGGCGAAAACGGATCCGCCGCCAATGCCGTACAGAGCTAACAAAGCCTTAGAAATTTGGCAAAAAGTTAACGTAAACGCTGATATTGATTGCCGGGCAGCGGGGCAATTTCCCCTTGTAATTCGAGACTTAACAAGCGAGGCAACAATTCGGCGGCAGAACTCCCGGTATGCCGCGTCAGTTGATCTAACGAGAGCTGGCCTTGGCTTAACGCCCGCAAAATTGGATCAAGTGTGACAGCATCTTGCCGCGCCGTCGTACTGACATCCGCCGCGCCATCCCCGGCAAACAAAGGTAAATCAGCGCGTGCAGGGTGGGGACGACGGTCGTTAGCGGTTCTACCCGGCGCAGTCAGGTTGAGGGGGCTAAGTTCGTCCAAAATATCCTGCGCCGTTTCGACCAGCTTTGCCCCTTGTTTAATCAGGCGATGGCAACCCCGCGCTAAAGGCGAATGAATTGAGCCGGGAATGGCAAACACCTCGCGCCCTTGTTCTGCCGCCAAGCGTGCCGTAATCAACGAACCACTTTCCACCGCCGCTTCCACCACCAATACGCCCCGTGCAAGGCCAGAAATCAGGCGATTGCGGCGAGGGAAGTTGCTTGCCATTGCCGGTGTACCTAAGGGAAATTCGCTCAAAATTGCCCCATGTTCAGCAATTTTTAAGGCCAATTCTTTATTTTGCGCGGGGTATAAACGATCAGCCCCTGTGCCAATCACCGCGACGGTATTGCCCCCCGCTGCCAAGGCTCCACGATGCGCTTCGGTATCAATGCCTAAGGCTAAACCGCTAATGACGCTATGGCCTTGCCCCGCGAGGTAATTGGCAAATTGGCGTGCCGTTTCTAAACCTTGCGGGGTGGCATGGCGACTACCAATCACCGCCAAACCCGGCAAACGCAGTAATTTTGGCTTACCGCGCACATAGAGCAAGGTGGGCGGATCGGGGATTTCCAACAACTGTGCTGGATATAACGAATCGCCCAAGGTCAGAATGTGATTCCCCGGTTCTGCCGCCCATGCGATTGCCTTGTCGATGCGTGCCAGTGTTTCGGCATCTTGGCTATCCAACACCAAATCCGCCTGCTTTTGCGGCAGCACCGCACGTAATTGGCTGCGTGAAGCGGCAAAGATCGTTTCTGGTGCAGCAAAGGCTTGTAGCAATTTACGTTGGCTTTCGCCGCCCAAACCGGGGATCAGGGCAAGGCGTAGCCATGCCCGTAATTCGTCATTTACGTCCATTAAGGAATCGCTTAAGGGGTAACTTAGGGAGTCACTAAGGCATCACCCACAATGACTGGGCGCGTGGTATTCAAAATCAGTGCGTAAGACAAACGGTCAAAGGTACGGAAGATAAAGACCAAACCATAACGCTCATCCGGTAATTGGAATTTTTGTTGCATACCATCCTTGTCCTTGAAGTTGGCATTCCGCTTACGTACTAAGGCCAACACATGCCCGACTTCAATATTGTCCATCGTGCCTTTGTTTAAGGTAATGATGGAGTATTTCCCGCCTTCATTGACCCCACCATATACCGTCATCACGCGCCCGCCATTCACATCAAATTCGGGACGATGTGGCACATAGGTTGTTAAATCGGGTTCTTGTGCAGGCAGCAGGTAATTACCTAAGCCAACTTCTTCTTTCGTCATGGTGAGTTGAATCACCGCTGGCTGTTCGGCTTGACCGGGTTGCACCAAACGCCCAGCTCCAAGGTAATACGCTTCTAAGCCCAAAACCTCTTTGGTTTCAGGATCAACCAAGGGCTTGCCGGGACGGTAGATTTGCCATGCCCGCACACTATCATCTTCAATCCCGCTGACAAATGCGGTATCCCCTGCCCCTAAGAACACGCGGTCTTCTTGGGTCGCAATAATTCGGGGGGAGGATTCCAATTCACCCGCTCCAACCACCAACGGCCGAGAAAGAAACGCTTCAATGCTATTGATGGGAATCCCGGCAATGGCTTGGGTATTTGGTGACTCGTAGATTTGGGGAGACAGCCTATTTGACCCGGTATACGCCTTTGCAATCTTTAATATCGGCGTGCTACCACTACGATCTAAGACCAAAATATCACCGGGATACAAACGATGCGGATTTTTTAGTTGGTCGCGGTTATATCGCCAAATTTCTGGCCAGCGGTAAGGCTCTTTTAAAAAGCGCGTTGCCAAGCTCCACAAGGTGTCACCACGGGTAACGGTATGGCGGTCGGGGGCATCATCAGCAAGCTGAAGAGGTTGTGCCGCATGGGCAACATGGGCAGCAAAAGCCAAGAGCAAGGCGGATATAATGCGACGCATAGTAAGCAAGTCCTTGATACAGGGGGAACGCCTGAGGGTGTGGCTCTGTCTCAATGGCATTCGGGAAGAAAGAAATACGACTCAGTATTGATCTCCCCATTCTCCATTTTACGAACTGTTCGAGCAAGCGTTGTATGGCACTTTTACCCATTTTGCGTTATCCCGACCCACGTTTACACAAGGTCGCTAAACCGATCAGCCAAATTACGGCTGGCATCAAAACCCTTGCTGCCAATATGGCAGAAACTATGTACGAAGCCCCCGGTGTGGGTTTAGCTGCCACCCAAGTCGATCAACACCTCCGTTTGGTGGTGATTGATGTCAGCGAAGAAAAAAATCAGTTGCTGGTGTTAATCAACCCCGAAATCATCGCTAAAGATGGTGTGCATGTGGGCGAAGAAGGCTGTTTGTCCGTCCCCGGTATTTACGACAAAGTTGAACGTGCCGAAAAAGTCACGGCTCGCTATTTAGATTTAGATGGCAAAGAACAAACCATTGAAGCCGACGGTTTATTAGCCATTTGTATTCAACATGAATTGGATCATTTGAATGGCAAAGTCTTTGTGCAGCATTTATCGCAGCTCAAGCAAACCCGGATTAAAAACAAATTGATGAAGCAAGCACGAGTCACTGCATGAAGGTAATTTTTGCGGGAACACCCGACTTTGCGGCACACGCCTTACGCGCCATTCTGGCGGCTGGGCATGAAGTGCCATTGGTACTCACGCAACCCGACCGCCCCGCTGGGCGCGGCATGAGTTTGCAAGCCTCACCGGTGAAAAAGGTGGCACAGGAATTTAACATTCCGGTGTTTCAACCTGCCAACCTGAAACAAGCCGCTGACCAAGCACAGATTGCCGAAATCGCCGCCGATGTCATGGTGGTGGCGGCCTATGGCTTGATCTTGCCGCAAGTCGTTTTAGACATGCCGCGTTATGGTTGTATCAATATTCACGCCTCGCTTTTACCCCGCTGGCGCGGTGCTGCCCCGATTCAACGGGCGATGTTGGCGGGTGATGCTGAAACCGGGATTTGCATCATGCAAATGGAGGCGGGCTTGGATACCGGCCCCGTATTATCACGGGTTAGCACACCGATTAGCCACGACGACACCGCCAGCACCTTGCATGATCGGCTCGCCACCTTGGGCGCGGAACTGATTGTGCGCACCTTGCTGGAACTGCCCAGCTTACAAACCAAGGCCGAAATTCAAGCCAGCGAGGGCGTAACTTATGCGGCGAAGTTAGAAAAAGCCGAGGCAGTGATTGATTGGACGCAGCCCGCTGGTGCGATTCATCGCCAACTGCGTGCCTTTAACCCCTTCCCCGGTGCGAATACGCT
>CAZOBT010000136.1:0-6405 GCA_964578025.1 uncultured Rhodocyclaceae bacterium
GCCATCCACATTTTCCAATAAAAACCCCAGTGGCTTTTTTTATTGTAGGATTCTTAGAATGGTGAAGAATAAACCACCACGCTCATCCATAAAGCCGTGGCGATTTCCGGCAGAACTAAAAGGTTGGCATGGAAAACCAGCCAGTAAGAAATCAAAATCAGGAATATCTGCGGGTAAAACTTGAGTAATATCACCCGCCATTGAATGTATATCAGCAAAATTGGCTTGATACGCTTTAATCGCATGGGCTTTTATTTCACTGCTAAACACGCAACAAGCAGGCAAGGCTAACTCGTCACACGCCTGGGCAAAACCAATCCGAGTGCCACCAAGCCCAGCAAATAAATCAATAAATCGCATCATTACTAAACATCCGCCACCACTAAATTACCTTTTTGTTCCATCCATGCCCGTCGCCCGGCGGCTTCGCCTTTGCCCATGAGCAGATTAAAGGTACGGCGCACTTGCTCCAGTTGTGAGCGTTGTAGGTACACGGGAAGTAAACGCCGGGTGTCGGGGTGCATGGTGGTTTCGCGTAATTGTTCGGGGTTCATTTCACCCAAGCCTTTGAATCGCCCCACATGGATATTGTCTTCGCGCACCCCATCGTCTTGTAAGCGGCTTAACATTTGTTCGCGCTCGGTTTCATCAAGGGCATATAAACGACGCTCGGGGCGGCTTTTGCCTTGGGCGGCAACTTTGATCGAGAACAAAGGCGGTTGCGCAATATACACATGGCCTTTTTCAATCAAGCGGGGAAAGTGGCGGAAAAATAGGGTGAGTAGTAAGGTTTGAATATGGCTACCGTCGACATCCGCATCCGCCATGATAATTACTTTGCCATAGCGCAAGTTATCTAAAATCGTATCGGGGGCTTCTAGTCCATGTGGGTCTAAGCCCAAGGCCACCGCAATATCATGGACTTCGTTATTGGCAAAAATCTCGCCCCGTTCCACTTCCCACGTATTCAACACCTTACCGCGTAAGGGCAAAATCGCTTGATATTCCCGGTCACGGCCTTGTTTTGCTGACCCGCCCGCCGAATCCCCTTCGACCAAGAAAATTTCATTACGCCCAATGTCATCAATTTCGCAATCGGTGAGTTTGCCGGGCAATACCGCCGCGCCGGATTGTTTTTTCTTTTCGACGATTTTCCCGGATTTTTGCCGTGCCATCGCCGCTTTAATCGCCAGTTCGGCGATTTTTTTACCTTCATCAGGGTGGGCATTTAGCCACGCATCTAAGGGGTCTTTGACCCGTGTTGATACCAAACGTAAGGCATCGCGGCTAGTGAGTTTTTCTTTGGTTTGCCCTTGAAATTGTGGATCAAGAATACGCGCCGACAAGACAAAGCGTATTTGCTTCCAGACATCATCGGCTTGCAGGGTCACTTTGCTGGGCAATAAGCTGTGATGCGTCACAAATTCTTTTAAGGATTCAAAAATCCCTGCCCGTAACCCCGCCTCATGCGTGCCACCCGACAGGGTAGGAATCAGGTTAACGTAGGATTCGCCGCCACCTCCTCCAGAAAACTCGCACCACGCCAACGCCCACGCCGCGCCTTCCCCCTCGGCATAACCACTATGATCTTCCGCCGCTGCGTAACGTGCTCCAGCAAAAATCGGACTGACATAGCCTTCGCTGGGCAGGGTTTCCTGTAAATAAGAAACGATGCCGTCAGCGTATTGCCAGACTTTTTCTTCTTGGCTTTCTTCATCCAGCAAACTGACTTTTACCCCCGGCAGCAAAACCGCCTTGGCACGGAGTAAACGCTCTAGCTCGCCCCGTTTCACACGGGGGTAATCAAAGTATTTGGGATCAGGCCAAGCTTGGACGCGCGTTCCGGTATTGCGTTGCCCAACGGGGCCAAGTTCGCTTAAGGGGGCAATCACTTCGCCAGCCGCAAAAACCAGTTGATGTACTTTGCCTTCACGTTTTACCTGTACAGCTAAACGGGTGGATAAGGCATTCGTGACCGATACGCCAACCCCATGCAAACCGCCGGAAAAAGCATACGCACCCCCCGCTTTCTTATCGAATTTTCCCCCCGCATGGAGGCGGGTAAACACCACTTCAACCGTCGGTACGCCTTCTTCAGGATGCAAGCCAACAGGAATCCCGCGCCCATCATCTTCGACACTCACCGAACCATCTTTATGCAAAGTCACGGCGATCTTTTTCGCAAACCCCGCTAAGGCTTCATCGGCGGCGTTATCGATAACCTCTTGAATAATATGGGTTGGCGAGTCAGTGCGGGTGTACATCCCCGGACGCTCTTTTACCGGTTCTAGCCCTTTAAGGACACGGATCGAAGATTCTGAATAAGCCATAAAAACAACTCACTTCCGCGCAGCGGCGGCAATAGGGAACAAGAAGAGGGGCGAAAGTCTACGGTAAGTCTTGAATGTTAGGCGAGAAATTGCGTTAAACAATCCTTGATCCAGCAATAACGCTCAGCACATTAACTGTATTTTCGTACAGTAATGGGGGGCTGGCAAGGTAAGCCAGCAGATAACTGCTTTTGTAGGAGAGCAATGGGTACATCCCCCCAATAACAGACCAAATTAAAAAATAAGGAATAAGGCTTATATGTATTGACTTTTGAGAAATAGACCAAATGCTAAAGACGTAAATTGAAAATTATGTCAGAGCACCCGCTGTAGTCTGGTAAAGTCGCGCCCTGCACTGGCAAAACCATTATTCAGATTACGCATGAAAGACGCTACTTCTTTGATTCCGCAATCCGCCACCTATCATGTGGTGCATGAGACACAGTATCCCTATGAATATCCGGTGTCCTTATCCCAGCAAATGCTACACATGGCTCCGCGTATTTGTGCGTGGCAATTTTGTCATGAGCAAAGCATTAATATTGATCCCGCCCCTGATTGGCAACGCGAAGGTTTTGATGCGTATGGCAATCCGGTAACGTGGATGATTTTTGACACGCCACATGAATACCTACATGTGCGGGCAGAAATGGACATTGAAGTAATTCCCCATCGTCCCCGTATTGATTTAGAAGACAGTCTGCCTTGGGACGAGCTACGTGATCGCCTCGCTTATAACGGTGTGCCGCCGCTGCCTGAAGATTTGCAAGCCAGCCGTTATTTGTTTGAATCAGATTTTGTGCGCATTAAAAACGAATTTGCTGCCTATAGCGCGGATTGCTTCCCACCCGGTCGCCCGGTCTTAGCCGCTACCGAAGCTTTAATGCAAAAAATCTTCCGCGAATTCAAATTTGACCCGCAAGCCACCACGGTCGCTACGCCGGTTTTAGAGGTTCTTGCCAATAAACGAGGGGTCTGCCAAGACTTTGCGCATTTGATGTTGTCATGTTTGCGCTCGTTGGGTATTCCTTGCCGTTACATGAGTGGTTATTTGCTGACCCATCCCCCCGCAGGCAAACCCCGTTTAATTGGGGCGGATGCGTCACATGCGTGGCTGGCGGTGTATTGCCCCGGTTTAGATCAAGGCAATGATTGGGTTGAATTTGACCCCACCAATAACATCATCCCCAATACCGAACACATTACCTTAGCGTGGGGGCGAGATTTTGGTGACGTGTCGCCAATGCGCGGGGTGATCCTGGGCGGCGGTGGGCATGAACCCGAAGTCGCCGTCACCGTGATGCCCAAAGCCGAATGGTTAGCCTTACAGTCCGCACAAGCATAGCGGCGCAGCGCACATACAAAATTAGCCAATTAGCAGGCCGCCGTTACTACCATTTCAACTTTAAAACCGGGATTGGCTAATTTAGCTTCAATGCAGGCGCGCGCCGGGGCTGTTCCGGCGGGTAGCCACGCATCCCAAACCGCATTCATGGGGGCGTAATCATTCATTTCTTGCAGATAAATCGTCACCATTAACAGCTTCGTCTTATCGCTACCTACACTCGCCAACAAGCGTTCAATACTGGCTAACACTTCTTGGGTTTGCGCCGTAATATCGGCGTTGAGTTGGCTGGGGACTTCCACCAAATAGGCGGTGTGGTTATGCACAACAACATCGGAATAGCGTTGGGTTGTACCAAAACGTTGAATCATCGGGAATTCCTTAAAAAATTAGCACGGGGATAAAAATCGTGCGGAGGCGATATTTTACAACCCGTGCTGGCTGCCGCTTAATATGGCAGTTTTTTAAGCTAGTTCGGCTTAACCCTGTACAACCGATTTGGCGTAACTTTCGCGGTGTAGCTCACGCGTTTCTACGCTTAATTGCACCTCGACACCTGGCATGATAGGCACATGTGGCTGGATGGCAGCAAGCGCCGCTTCGGCAATGGCTTTGCGTGTTGGCACATCACGACCAGATAACAAAGCTAACTCCAAATGCACAAAGGCGCGGGGCGTTGTTTCTACTCCAGCCTGATACACAGTGTGTTTTACGGCACGGGTTTTTACATCGGACTCGCCAAATTTGCCTGTAGCAACCATCGCCTGATTGATGGCATTTACGGTAGCTGCTGGATCAAAGCCAAGTAGATTGTCGGTGTAATCAAGAGTGAGATGAGGCATGATGAACTCCCTGAGTAGGTAAAGTTAGCGCGAAAATTCGCGGGGTAAGACATCGTTAATCGCCAAAATTTGCCAAGAAAGGCAATGTTGTCGTCACAAAACTATGGCTTTGTTTTATGGCGACAGCGTCAAGATAATAGCAATTTTGTCATTTTTTAACCGTCACGCATTGTAAATTTCGTTGCAAAATGGCCTGTGTTTGTTACATAAAGACCACAATGACAAATAACAAAAGTGCGGCATTTCACCGAATTGAGGGAAAATAGGAAAAGTAATCGTATTTTTATTGTTCAGCTTGTTTGAAAGGAGTAAGCATCATGCGCTTTCACCCTTTATGGCTTCAGATAGCAATGACCTCAATCATATTGTTATCCGCCCCTTCAGCCTTAGCTCGACAACTGAATTGCAGTCCGCATGTGCGCTTAGATTGCACTGAAACTGGCTGCGAACGCACTACCGAACATTTATTTGCCGAACAATTCAACTTTAACGAGAAGACCCGGCAACTGATAGCTTGCTTATATACCGATTGCTACGAGGGCAAGGCCAATGTCTTCTACAACGACAATGACAAAACCACGACGGCAATCGGTGAGCTACGCAGCTCGCGCCAAGGTGGAGCCGCCCCGACGTTCTTGGTATCGCTAACCTATGATCGAAGCTTAGGCTTTAGCACAATTTGGCAGTATGGCAGTCGTGGCTACACCATTGACATGGGAAACTGCCAACAAGCTCGCTAGTGCTTTAATGCCTAATACCCCCGCCGTAAGGCCAATAACGGTGACACTTGCCACAGGCGGCGTAATTGCCAGCTACCAATGCCAAGGGCAAGCGTAATGCCCGCCAGCGTACTCAGGGCGAGCAAACTGGGATGGAAGGGAAGAGCGAAGCGGAAGAGGTAATGTGCCATCAGTTGTCCCGCCAGTTCGGCGACAATCCCTGCACATAGCCCGGCAATCGCGCCGATTGCCAGCAATTCCGCGCCTAAGCTTCGGTGCAAATTACGCCGACTTGCGCCCAAGGCACGTAGCAAGGCCAATTCGTATTCGCGTTCATCGAGCACGGCGGCTAATGCCGCCGCCAACACGCAGCCCCCACCCAGCAAGGTAAACACAAAAACAAAACTCACGGCGCGGGTGAGTTGGCTAATCACTTGCTGTAACTGGCTGACAATCGCGGCAATGTCGATGAGCGTCAAATTGGGGAAGGTGCGGATCAAGCTATCTGCCACCTGCGCTTGAGTGGGCGGTAGGTGGAAGCTGGTGATGTAGCTGGCAGGTGCGTCTGGTAAATCATTTTCTGGGGCGATAACAAAGAAATTGACACGCATCGAGTCCCATTGCAATTGGCGTAGACCAACTATGGTCAATTCAACGTCTTGCCCGCCAATCGTGAAAGTTAGACGATTTCCAAGCCCTAGACCAAATCGCTTGGCTAAACCTTCCTCAACAGAAATTACCCCACGCTCTTCTGGCTGAAACTCCCGCCCCGCGATCAAGCGATTCCCCGGTGGCAGCGTATTGCGCCGGGAAAGATTAAATTCGCGTTCGAGCAAACGCTGGGTTTGTTCGTCGTTCGCGTAATCGCTGGCGGCAACTGCTTTGCCATCAATTTTGCTCAAACGCCCGCGAATCATCGGTGCAAGTTCGGCATTGATTCCCGCCTGTTGCAAGAAATTAGCCACCTCTTGGCGTTGTTCCGGTTGGATGTTGATGACAAAACGATTCGGTGCGTCGGCGGGGACACTGGCTTGCCACGTCGCTAATAATTCACCTTGTACCACGGTGAGTAACAGCAAGGCGGTCAAGCTGCTGGCAAGGGCGGTAATTTGCAACGCGGCTAACCACGGTCGCCGCCCTAATTGCTGCAAACCGCGCCCTGCGCCCCA
>CAZOBT010000137.1:0-6403 GCA_964578025.1 uncultured Rhodocyclaceae bacterium
CCGTGTTTCTAGGGTTTGCAGTAGGCTAAACAAGCCTTGTGCTAAAACCGTATCGCTATGCAACATCATCGAATATAAAGTGGATAGCTGTCCATTCTGCGGTCTAGCCCCCCCCACAGCTATCCCCCAAGATGGGGCATGGCTTGGTTTTTTTGGTGGTGTGGTAATGGCATAGCCTACGCGCCATGCACTGTTAACTAGCATTTATGCAATTAAGAGCACCGTTGAGGTGCGTCAAGTGGGAGTTGGGGGGAGTTGCCTAGAATCTTCCTGCACTAAAAGCAACGTTCTCGCTGTGGCACGATTTCTGCATAGCGTAGAACGAAGAACGATTTACCAGCGACGAGTACCACAATATGAACTTTTATAACGAAATGACGGACGCGGCAGGTAATGTCCGCGAGCATTACAAAGGTTACGCGGATTGGCTGGCAGCGACTCCGCCAGAACGTATCGCCCGCAAGCGGGCAGAAGCTGACCTTGCGTTTCATCGTGTTGGCATTACCTTTGCCGTGTATGGCGAAGAAGCGGGTAAGGAACGTTTGATTCCGTTTGACATCATCCCGCGTGTTATCCCCTCAAAAGAATGGCGTGATTTAGAAGCCGGTTTGCAGCAACGGGTTAAAACGCTGAACTTATTCCTGCATGATATTTATCATGACCAAGAGATTCTCAAGGCTGGCATCATCCCCGCTGAACAAGTCTTAAATAACGGGCAATATCGCCCCGTGATGCAAGGTGTTGATGTTCCCGGTGGCATTTATGCACATATCGCCGGGGTGGATGTGGTGCGTGCTGGAGAGGGTGAGTTCTATGTCTTAGAAGACAACTTGCGTGTGCCATCGGGTGTTTCGTATATGTTGGAAGACCGCAAAATGATGATGCGCCTCTTCCCCGAACTCTTTGCCAAGCACAAAGTCGCCCCAGTACAACATTACCCCGATATGTTGTTAGAAAAGCTGCGCGCCGTTGCCCCCAAAGGGGTGAATGATCCGACCGTGGTGGTGATGACTCCCGGTGCATTCAATAGCGCGTACTTTGAACATACCTTCTTGGCACAGCAAATGGGGGTGGAGTTGGTTGAAGGGCGCGATATGTTCGTTAAGAACGATTATGTCTATATGCGCACCACGCAAGGCCCACGCCGGGTTGATGTGATCTACCGTCGGATTGACGATGACTTCCTTGACCCCGAAGCCTTCCGCCCCGAATCCGCCTTGGGTGTTCCCGGTTTGTTACGCGCCTATCAAGCAGGCAATGTCACCTTAGCCAATGCAATTGGCACGGGCGTTGCTGATGACAAATCGATTTATCCCTATGTTCCCGACATGGTGCGTTTCTATTTAGGCGAAGAACCTACCCTGAATAACGTACCTACCTATATGTGCCGCAAACCAGAAGATTTGAAATACGTTTTGGCGCATTTGCCCGAATTAGTGGTGAAAGAAACACATGGTGCAGGCGGGTATGGCATGTTGGTTGGCCCTTGTGCCAGCCAAGAGCAAATCGAAATTTTCCGTAAATTAGTTACCGAAAACCCCAGCAAATACATTGCCCAGCCAACCCTGGCCTTGTCCAACTGCCCAACCTTTGTCGAAAGCGGTGTCGCGCCTCGGCATTTGGATTTACGTCCTTTTGTTCTTTCTGGCAAAGACATTGACATGGTGCCCGGTGGTTTGACACGGGTGGCCTTGAAAGAAGGCTCGTTAGTGGTGAATTCGTCACAAGGTGGCGGCACAAAAGATACTTGGGTTTTGGAGGATTAAACGATGCTATCCCGTACCGCCGATCACTTATTCTGGATGTCCCGTCAAATGGAACGGGCAGAAAACTTAGCGCGTTTGCTGGATGTGACATGGCAAATGTCGCTCGTGCCGCAAGCCGAAGCCTCAGTCAATCGTAACTGGAATGCGATTCTGGTCTTAAACAGCTTAGAACAAGCCTTTGCCGCCAAATATAGCGAAGTCAATGCCGAAAACGTCTTGCGTTTTATGGTGACTGATCCCGATAACCTGTCTTCTATCTATAGTTGCTTACGCCAATCGCGTGAAAATGCACATTCGGTGCGAGGCACGATTACCACGGAAATGTGGGAAACGATTAACGCGACTTGGATTGAAGCGCGGGAAATGACCTTTGAAAAGATTTCCGCCAATAACTTCAGCGAGTTCTTTGAATGGGTGAAGATGCGCTCCTCGCTATCGCGGGGGGTCACGGTTGGCACCTTGTTGCAAGACGAAGCCTTCCACTTTATTCGTTTAGGCACATTGTTAGAACGTGCGGATAACACCGCGCGGATTTTGGATGTGAAATATCACGCCCTGAATGGCGATAGCAACGGCAACCACCATAGCCAAGCCCAGCAACAAGGACAACATGAAGACGAAGGCGCGACCGACTTCTATGAATGGGGCGCGTTGCTACGTTCGGTCTCTGGCTTTGAGGTGTATCGCAAAACTTACCGCGATGTGATTACGCCAGAGCGTGTCGCCGAATTATTGATCTTAAATAAAGACATGCCGCGTTCTTTGTTGTTCTCAATGGCAGGGGTCTTGCGCAATATCCAGTTGGTCAAAAACAACCATTCTGGTGAAACCGAACGCCAAGCGGGTCTGTTGTATTCGCAACTGCGTTATGCGCGAATTGGCGATATTTTGGCGCAGGGCTTGCATGAATATCTGACCGATTTCATGAACAAAATCTACGAAATCGGCGATGGCATTAGCCGCGATTTCTTGGTGGCGAGTCCCGAATTTGACAACTTAGCCGCCTAAGATCGCCCGCTAGCCCGATTGTTCTCATCACTTAAACCCATTTGCGGCTAGCTTGTGCTACGGCGCAAGTGGGTTTTGTTTTTCTTTCTGATTTTTTTACTCTAATTAAGTGAGCTGTCTGTGTCTATCCATGTCGCCCTTAACCATGTGACCCATTACCAATATGATCGTTTGGTCAATCTTGGGCCACAAATCATTCGCTTGCGGCCTTGTCCGCATTCACGTTCACGGGTGCTCTCCTATTCATTGAAGATCGGCCCGGAAAAACACTTTATTAACTGGCAGCAAGACCCGCAGTCCAACTGGTTGGCGCGGTTGGTCTTTCCTGAAAAAACCAAAGAATTTCGTATCGAAGTCGATATGGTGGTGGAAATGTCCGTCATCAACCCCTTCGACTTCTTCTTAGAACCCCACGCCGAGCACATTCCCTTTACCTATGAAGCATGGCAACGCCATGAACTCGCCCCTTATTTGTATCAACTGCCTGCTACGCCTTTATTCCAAAAATATTTGGATGGTATCTCCCGCGAAAAAGCCCGCTCCGTTGATTTCCTAGTTGCCCTCAATGCCCAGCTCCAACGCGACATCAACTACACCATCCGCATGGAACCGGGGGTGCAAACACCGGAAGAAACCTTAGAAAAACGCTCTGGCTCGTGCCGCGATTCGGCTTGGTTGTTGGTGCAAATTCTGCGCCATTTAGGGCTGGCGGCACGCTTTGTTTCTGGCTACTTGATCCAGCTCAAAGCTGACGTAAAGAGCTTGGATGGCCCGTCAGGGACAGAGGTCGACTTCACTGATCTCCATGCGTGGTGTGAAGTGTATTTGCCCGGCGCAGGTTGGATCGGCCTTGATCCAACGTCTGGCTTGTTTGCGGGCGAAGGCCATATTCCCGTGGCGTGTACCCCAGAACCCGCTTCTGCTGCCCCAGTCACGGGGGGGATTGATAAGTGTGAATGCGAATTTGAGCACGCCATGTCTGTCACCCGCGTCTGGGAAGCTCCGCGTGTCACCAAACCCTATACCGAAGAACAATGGGCAGACATTGAAGCCTTAGGGCATCAGATTGATGTGGACATGCAAGGCATGGACATTCGCCTGACCCAAGGCGGTGAACCAACCTTTGTTTCGGTGGATGATCCTGATGGCGCAGAGTGGAATACCACCGCGATGGGGCCAAACAAGCGTCGCCTTGCCGAAGAGGTTTTCCATCGTTTACGCGACAAATACGCGCCCCAAGGCTTGATGCACTTTGGGCAAGGCAAATGGTATCCCGGCGAGCAATTGCCACGTTGGAGCTTAAATTGCTTCTGGCGCAAAGACGGTTTACCGATTTGGGACAATCCTGATCTGTATGCCCGTGAAGGCAAGGACTACGGCGCGACCGATGCCCATGCCGCACAACTGTTGCAAGGGGTGGCGGCAAAACTGGGGGTTAGCCCAGACTTTATTTTCCCCGCCTATGAAGATGCTTTTTACTACCTGTGGCGTGAGCGGCGTTTGCCCGTCAACGTCGATGTCTTGGAATCCCGGTTAGACGACCCCTTAGAGCGGGCGCGTTTAACCAAAGTCTTTGGACAAGGCTTAGATAAAGTCATTGGGCGCGTTTTCCCAATTATGCGTAATCAAAGCACCGGGGCATGGCAAACCGGGCATTGGTTCTTGCGCGGCGAACGTTGCTATTTGATCCCCGGTGATTCACCCGTGGGCTATCGTTTACCCTTGGATTCGCAACCGTGGGTTGCCAGTGCCGATTACCCCTACCAAAACCCACCCGACCCGACCCAGCCCTTTGCGCCCTTGCGTAGCCGTGCCGAAATCCGGCAACAAATGGGCAAGGGTTTATCCACCCGTTTGCGGATTGGTGAATCTGGCCTCGGTCACGTCGATTTCGTCGCCAATCCCTTTGCCAATGGGCAAGCTGGGACAGGTGAAGACGAGGGTAATAATGCCGATGCTGCCGCCCAAGCCTTCACCGCAAACAAGCTTGCCAGCCGTTTCCCCAATGCCAAAGAATCCGCGCATTGGATTACGCGCATGGGTATGGTGGCTGAACCACGTCATGGTTTGCTCTATGTCTTTATGCCACCCACCTTGTGCCTCGAAGACTATTTGGAAATCGTCACGGCAGTTGAAGCAACGGCAGAAGAAATGCAAATGCCCGTGGTGTTAGAAGGCTATGAACCGCCGAAAGACCCACGTTTAACCCATTTCCGTGTCACCCCTGACCCCGGTGTGATCGAAGTTAACGTGCACCCCGCCGATACATGGGAAGAATTGGTTGAGCGCACCACGCATTTGTATGAAGCGGCGCATTTCTCACGCCTCACCACCGAAAAATTTATGGTGGACGGGCGACATACTGGGACAGGCGGCGGCAACCACTTTGTCTTGGGCGGGGCAACAACCAGCGATTCACCTTTCTTACGTCGCCCCGATTTGCTGAAGAGCTTAATCAGCTATTGGCATAATCACCCCAGCTTGTCCTATCTCTTCTCTGGCCTGTTCATTGGCCCCACCTCGCAAGCCCCTCGGGTGGATGAGGCACGGAATGACAGCTTGTATGAGTTAGAAATTGCCTTCCGCCAAATTCCCGAACCCGGCACAGACGTACCACCGTGGTTAATCGACCGTATTTTGCGTAATTTGCTGATTGATGTCAGTGGCAATACCCACCGCTCAGAGTTTTGTATTGACAAGCTGTATTCCCCCGACGGCCCTACCGGACGCTTAGGCTTGCTCGAACTCCGTGCCTTTGAAATGCCACCGCATAGCCGCATGAGCTTGGCACAACAGCTTTTGCTGCGTGGTTTAATTACCCGCTTCTGGCGCGAACCCTATACACCACCGCGTTTGGTGCGTTGGGGGACAGAGTTGCATGATCGCTTTATGTTGCCGCATTTTGTGCAGCAAGATTTTGATGATGTCATGCAAGAAATGCAGCAGGCTGGGTTTGCCTTCCAAACCGAATGGTTTGCCCCGCATTTTGAATTCCGCTTCCCCAAATATGGCGATTTCGCGGTGCGTGGTATCGAATGCGAACTGCGCCATGCCCTTGAACCGTGGCATGTCATGGGTGAAGAAGGCGCGGCAGGCGGAGCGGTGCGTTACGTCGACTCCTCGGTCGAACGCTTGCAAGTCAAACTCAGCGGCATGGCACCCGATCGCTACGTCCTGACCTGTAACGGTGTTCCCGTCCCGCTGCAAAGCACTGGCAAAGTCGGCGAATTTGTCGCAGGGGTGCGTTACCGCGCTTGGGCTCCGCCTTCAGCCTTGCATCCGAGCATCGGTGTACAAGCTCCTTTGGTTTTTGATCTGGTCGATACATGGAACGAACGTTCCTTGGGCGGTTGCCAATACCACGTTGCCCACCCCGGCGGACGTAATTACGACACCTTCCCGGTCAACGCCTTCGAAGCCGAAAGCCGCCGCCTCGCCCGCTTCTTCCGCCTCGGTCACACCCCCGGCAAGGTCGTGCCGCTCAAAACCGCCGAAAACCGCGAACACCCCTTCACCCTAGACCTCCGCCGCCCATAGCCCTAAACTGCTATTTGGTCTAAAACAAAAACCACCATGTTAGACATGATCTAACGGGTGGTTTTTTGTGAAGCGAATAAGCCCTGCGTAGC
>CAZOBT010000138.1:0-1707 GCA_964578025.1 uncultured Rhodocyclaceae bacterium
GAAGCAGAGCGGGCATTAAAAATTTACAAATCAATTCCTATACAGTTTATTGATGTACCGCTAGAGCGCACTTTGCATATAACGAAGAATTTTAATATTTATGCTTATGATGCTTATCTCATTCAATGTGCAGAACTAACGAGTAGTCCATTGCTGACTTTAGATCGGAACTTAATCAGTATTGCCAAACAAATGGGCATTACGGTATTGGAGGTGACAAATGAGACAATATAACTTTAGCGAAGCCAGAAAAAACTTTGCATCAGTGCTTGAGACAGCAAAACAAGAAGGGATTATTTGTATTTATAAGCGCAACGGGGAGGCTTATTACCTTACTCCAGCAACCGTTAAAAAATCCCCTTTAGATGTTGAAGGAATAGATTTACATCTTTCAAGCGACCAAATCACCTCTGTGGTGAGAGAGGGTAGAGAAAGAACGTACTTCTAGCCAACAAGGTGCTCAATGGCGGACGTAGAGCGGGACTTCGGCCTCAATAACCAAAACCCCCAGCATTAACAAAGGCTGGGGGCTTCTTCATGGCGATGTTGACTGGGCGATTAGGCTTCGGTCAAACCTTCTAACAGCTTTTGCAATTCGCCTTCTTGGTACATATCGCGGGTGATGTCACAGCCGCCGATAAACTCACCACGGATAAACAACGCAGGTAAGGTCGGCCAGTCGGCGTATTCGACTAACGGACGCACTAAATCAGGGCGTGCCAGCATATCAACCGCCGCAAACTCTTTCACGCCACACAGTTTTAACACTTGGGCTGCCGTGCCAGAGAAGCCGCAACGGGGAAAAGTTGGCGTACCTTTCATGAACAACACCACAGGGTTGTTGCTAACGATTTCATGGATTTCTTGTTTCAATGCCTCAGACACAGCGATTCCTTTACCCTTGAATGAAATAAAAAATTAAACGGCCTGCCATTGCCCGCCGCTAAAGCGTTCGTTATGTGACAGATCATGCCGCGAAAACACGCCTTTGAACCCTGCCGCGCTTAACAAGTTCCGGCACAACGTGCCTTGTTCATGTCCATGTTCAAGTAACAACCAGCCATGCTGGGACAGATGTGCTGGGGCGTGCGCAATAATTTGGCGCAAACACGCCATGCCATCGCCACCATCGGTTAACGCCGTTGCTGGTTCAAAAGGCAAACCGTTTAAGGCTAAATGTGGGTCATCGGCGGCGATATAGGGTGGGTTGGAGACAATGACATCAAACCTTTCCCCTGCCACGGCCTGATACCAATCGCTTTCCAGCCAACGCATCGTTACCCCATGTTGTGCCGCATTGTCTGCCGCAATCGCTAACGCCGCCGGAGAGAAATCCACAGCGGTGAGCTGCAAGTTCAAGCCGATTCTTTCGGCTTGTTTGGCAAGGGCAATCGGAATTGCCCCGCTTCCCGTGCCTAAATCCAAGATACGCAAGTTTGACTTGGGGGTATTGAGTGCTGCGGCAGAGCTTGCCGCCAATAGGGCAGCCACCTTCTCCAAGACCAAACTGACTAACTCTTCCGTTTCAGGACGGGGGATAAGGGTGGCAGGGCTAACCTTAAGGCTTAGACCAAAAAATTCGGCACTTTCCAACAAATACGCACATGGCTCACCCGCCGCCCGCCGCTGCACCAAGGCAGCAAACTGCGCCGCTTCTGTGGGGCTTAAGGCGGCGTGGGCATGGGCGATCAAATCACTATGGCGGCA
>CAZOBT010000138.1:1807-6315 GCA_964578025.1 uncultured Rhodocyclaceae bacterium
TCTTCCATATCACCATCCATAATCGCGGCGATTTTGTACAAGGTCAGGTTAATGCGGTGGTCGGTAACGCGGCCTTGCGGATAGTTGTAAGTACGAATCCGCTCGGAACGGTCGCCACTCCCGACCAAACTCTTGCGCGTCGCGGCTTCTTTCGCTTGTTGCTCGCGCACCTGAATATCTTTAATCCGCGCCGCCAAGACCTTCATCGCCGAGGCTTTGTTTTGGTGTTGTGAACGCCCATCTTGGCATTCCGCGACAATCCCGGTGGGCAAGTGCGTAATCCGTACCGCCGAATCGGTTTTGTTAATGTGCTGCCCCCCCGCCCCAGACGCGCGGAAGGTATCAATGCGCAAATCAGCGGGATTAAGTTCAACATCTTCGACTTCATCGGCTTCAGGCATCACCGCGACGGTACAGGCAGAGGTATGAATCCGGCCTTGGGTTTCGGTTTCTGGCACCCGTTGCACACGATGCCCACCGGATTCAAATTTCAGCCGTGAATACGCGCCTTGCCCGACCAAGCGGCAAATGATTTCTTTATAGCCACCTAAATCGGATTCGTTCGCCGAGACCACTTCGACTTGCCAGCGATGGCGTTCGGCATAACGGTTGTACATACGGAACAAATCCCCGGCAAACAAGGCCGATTCATCGCCGCCTGTTCCGGCGCGAATTTCTAAGAAGATATTGCGCTCATCGTTAGGGTCTTTCGGCAGCAAGAGCTTTTGCAAATCCAATTCCAAGGCCGGAATCCGCTCTTTTGCAGCAGCGATTTCGTCTTGTGCCAATTCCTTCATGTCAGGATCAGACAACATGCTTTCGGCTTCTTTTAAGTCGGCTTCGGCTTGTTTGAAGGCATGGTAGGTGACAACGACAGGTTCTAATTCGGCGCGTTCACGCGAAATGCGCCGAAATTGCTCCATATTTCCGGCGGTATCCGGGGCGGCAAGGAGACGGTCAACTTCTTCAAGGCGCAGGGTGAGCTGCTCCAGTTTGTCG
Organism: uncultured Rhodocyclaceae bacterium; assembly: GCA_964578025.1. Lineage (GTDB taxonomy): Bacteria > Pseudomonadota > Gammaproteobacteria > Burkholderiales > Rhodocyclaceae > CAZOBT01. The sequence continues at coordinate 2,807 of CAZOBT010000138.1, forward strand.
CGGATTGAGGCTTTCATAAGCGGTTTACCATTTCAAATTGAATCAAACATAAAAACAAAAGAAACGGCAAGGCGGAAGGCTGGCTCCGTCTTGCCGTTGTAATCAAAGGAGGCCGCTACTCGCCGGGATGCAGATGGAAGAGTTGCGCTGTCACCGTATTCAATACCGCCCGCTCCTCGCCCTCGGCTTGGCTCAAGGTTTGTGATGGAGCGTGCAAAAACTTATTGGTTAAACGTTGCGATAAGGCTTCTAAGACTTTTTCTGGGTCATCGCCTTTGTGCAGGCGTTTTACTGCATGTTCAAGCTCATGGCGGCGCATGCGTTCGGCGGCATCGCGTAAGGAGCGAATCACGGGCACGGTGTCGCGGGCTTCTAACCATTGGCAAAATTGCCCAACGCTAGTGCTGACAATGCCTTCCGCATCGACCACGGCGGCTTGGCGAGACTCCAAGCCACTGGCAACCACCTGCGCTAAATCATCCACGGTGTACAAAAACACATCATCTAAGTCGCCAATTTCGACTTCAATATCGCGCGGCACGGCTAAATCAACCATAAACATTGGGCGATGCCGCCGCTGCTTAATCGCCCGCTCGACCATGCCCAAACCCAGAATCGGCAAGGGTGAACCGGTACAAGAAATGACAATATCAAATTGCCCCAAGCGTTCTGGCACTTCGTCTAAGCGGATGGCCTCGCCCTGAAAACGCTCGGCTAAGGCTTGCCCACGTTCTAAGGTACGGTTGGCGATGACAATTTGCTTCGGTTGCCGTGCTGCAAAGTGTGTGGCGCACAAATCAATCATTTCGCCCGCGCCAATAAACAAGATGCGTTGCGCACTGATGGATTCAAAAATTCGTTCGGCTAAATGCACCCCTGCCGCTGCCATCGACACAATATTGCTACCAATCGCGGTGTTGCTACGCACTTCCTTAGCCACGGCAAAGGCGCGTTGAAACAGCTTGTGCAATAAGGGGCCGAGTGTTCCCGCCTCTTCAGCAAGGCGTTGTGCGTCTTTCATTTGCCCCAAAATTTGCGGCTCACCAATCACCATCGAATCCAAGCCACAAGCCACACGGAAGGCATGACGAATCGCCTCATCTTCGGGCAGGGTGTACAAATAGGGTTCAAGCGTATCGGGGCTAACGTGGTGATACTCCGCCAACCACGCGGCAACGCTTTCGGGTTGCTCAGTCACACAATACAACTCGGTGCGATTGCAGGTCGACAAAATCGCCGCCTCGCGCACAGGCTTACGCCCGGTCAAGCCAAGCAGGGCTTGCCGTAGCTGATCGACTTGAAAAGCCACCTGTTCACGCACCGAGAGTGGGGCGGTGTGGTGGTTAATACCAAGGGTAAAAATAGCCATGCGGGGCGTAACTCGTTGGAAGAACAAACAAAAGCGCGGAAAAAATAGGCGCGATTATAACACCCACCTCCATCCGCCCAATTTGCTGTGTATTAAAGGCAAAAACTGCGAATTTTCCCCGAATAAAGCTGCATCAAAATGTAAGCCCGCTTGCCCTATCCCCCCTGCTTCGCTAGATTTCAAATCTATGAGAAATAAGGCAAAGAGGGTAAAAATGGCAACAAATCATCAAATTAGCAAACCAGCAAATAAACTGGCAAAAATAGGCAGCCAACGTGGCTTCACCCTAATCGAACTCGTCGTGGTCATTGTCATTCTGGGGATTTTGGCAGCAACCGCGTTGCCGAAGTTTGTTGATTTAGGGCGTGATGGACGTATCGCCGCCGTTAACAATTTGGCAGGGGCAATGCGTACCACCTTGCCTTTAGTTAAAAGTAAATGCGCTGTTTCAACCTCGACATGCAGCATTGATGCCCCGTATTACAGCAGCTCAGGTGTTATAGGGACAAACAACACTGTAGTAATTAATGGGGTAACACACCGTTTGCAATACGGGCAGCCTTGGGATGACCATACTGCATTGGGTGGTGGGTTACAGGCTTTAATTGATAGCACAGGTTTTACAGATCAATACCCTCGGCTATCTGGTACACCGTTAACCAAGGATGGCGCACCCACCCCAGATACCTGTGGTGTGTTCTATTACATGCCCTATTCGCAGGTTTCTCTTAACAGTAACAGCAAAGACCCGTTAATTGTGGTGAAGACCAGCGGCTGCTAGCCTAAAAGACCAAATCAAAAACTAAGTAATAGACAAAGTAACTATTGCTTATTAAAAAATAGACCAAATAGGAATAGTTGTTATGAAACCCACCAAAGGCTTTACCCTGATCGAACTTGTTGTTGTTATCGTCATTCTGGGAATCTTGGCAGCGACCGCATTGCCAAAGTTTGTCGATTTAGGGCGTGATGCGCGAATTGCGAGTTTGAATGCTTTGAAAGGCTCTTTAGAAAGTGCGGCGCGTTTGGGACGCAGCAAATGCCAACTTAGCCCAACGACCTGTGGGGGCTATTGGAGTTCTTCGTCTCAAAATTACATTGTCCAGAATGGCAAGACCTACTATTTCAGTTATTACTGGCCTGCGGCTTGGTATGACGATGAAGATGGGGGGGGCTTCTATCCAGGCAGTGGAGGAATTACAGCCTGGATAGATAAAACCGGATTTACCAAGCTTCCGTATGTTAACAGCAGTGGTCGGGCTGTTTATACCAAAGATGGCGCACCTAACCCCGCAAAATGCAGTGTGACTTATCAACTTGATACGGGTGACTCAAGCAAAGCTCCAACAATCTCTATCCTAGCGGATGAATGCTAACTAATTTTTCAGGAGCAAAAAATGAAACCCACCAAAGGCTTTACCCTTATTGAACTCGTCGTTGTCATTGTGATTTTGGGGATTCTGGCGGCGACGGCTTTGCCAAAGTTTGTTGATTTAGGGCGTGATGCACGGATTGCCGCCGTTAACAACTTAGCCGGGATGCTGACCGAGGCGGCACGTTTAGGGCGCAGTAAATGTGTTTTAAATCCAGAGACTTGCTCTACCTCGCAAGTTTACTCAGGGACAAAAGTCACCGTGACCATTAACGGCATGGTGTATCGCTATAACTTTGGTTGGCCTGTGGCGTGGTACGACGATGATGGCACCGGTACGGATGTGGGGACGGGCGGCATTGGCGCGTGGGTGGATTACAGCGGCTTTACTAAAAAGGGCTATATCAGCGGTGAATGGAAAGGCGTGTTCCTAAAAACGGGAGTCGCTGATAACACAAATTGCAAAGTCGAATACCGCATCGGCGGCACAGAAGCGACCGCTACCCCCGTGATTCAAGCCTATACCGATAGCTGCTAGACCAACTTAAAAATCATCAGCCATATCATGTTAATCAAGACAATTAAAAAATAGACCAAATGGAGTAAATTTAAATGAAACCCACCAAAGGCTTTACCCTTATTGAACTCGTTGTTGTCATTGTGATTTTAGGAATTCTGGCAGCAACCGCATTGCCGAAGTTTGTGAATCTGGGAGAAGACGCGCGGAAGGCGAGTTTACAAAGCTTAAAGGGGGCGTTGGAAAGTGCG
>CAZOBT010000139.1:0-2536 GCA_964578025.1 uncultured Rhodocyclaceae bacterium
TTAAAAAATTGGGATGAGCAGCGTTTTTCAATTTTTTATGCCCTGATTGATGGCTCTGATCGTTATCAGACCTATTTTCAGGTGGCGTACTTGATGAATAACAATCGTCCCGCCAGCCCACCTCCCGAGTTCTTCAGCAAACAACAACTTTTAGTCGTTGCACGGGTGACTCCTGCCACAACGCAAAACCCAGAATCAGTTTTTGTCGTGGAGCAATTACTGAAAAAGAAAGACGTGTTAGAGCTGCATTACCGTTATAACAGCAATAAAGCCCCAAACACCTACAGCATTTCAGATGGCTTAGCGTTAGAAATACCGAAACAAGCTTTCAAAAAAGTCGTGCTGTTTGAAAATGGCACACAAGTCGGTAGCCTCGATTTAGATCGGGGGCAATGGGCAATGGATGCACCAACCTTTATGATGCCACCGCCACCTCCACCAATGAAGTAAAACGCCGCCATTGGCTCGCAGTACGCCGTAAGGAAGAGCACGGAAAAGGACATGGTAGACTTGCTTTTTTGCAGGGAGAACTCGCACATGTCTTACCAAGTTACCGTTGCACCCAAAGGCTATCAGTTCAGTGCTAACCCAGACGAAACCTTGTTGGATGCGGCTTTACGTCAAAATATCACCTTGCCCCACGGTTGCCGCAATGGCGCATGTGGGGCGTGTAAAGGCAAATTATTAAGCGGGAGTGTCGACCATGCGGCGACTCCCGAAAGCACCCTTAGCGCGGCAGAAAAAGACGCAGGCATGATCCTGTATTGCTGTGCCAAAGCCACGTCCGACATGAGCCTTGAATGTCGGCAAGCGGTGCGCAGCGGCGATATTGAAGCCAAGACCCTGCCAGCACGTATCGAAAAATTAGAACGGGTCGCCAGCGATGTCATCGTCCTCGGTTTACGTCTGCCTGCCAGCGAACAATTACGTTTCTATGCGGGGCAATACATCGACATGATTATGAAAGATGGTCGCCGCCGCAGTTATTCCCTTGCCAATGCCCCCGAAGCTGACGGCTTATTAGAATTGCACATCCGCCATGTTCCCGGTGGCGCGTTTACCGATGCCTTGTTTGAGACAGGCAAAGTGCGCGACATTCTACGTTTTAACGGCCCACACGGCAGTTTCTACCTACGCGAAGACAGCAACGCCCCCATCATTTTGCTCGCCAGTGGGACAGGTTTCGCGCCGATTAAAGCCATTGTCGAACACGCCATTGCTACCGGGCAAAGTCGCCCCATGCACCTCTATTGGGGCTGCCGCCGTCGCGAAGATTTGTATTTGCATGACTTAGCCACTAACTGGGCAAGCAGCTACCCGTGGTTACGCTACACCCCAGTGCTCTCCGAACCTGCCGCCAGCGACGCATGGGACGGGCGACAAGGCTTTGTCCATGAAGCCGTGTTAGCTGATTACGCCGACCTTGCCGCGCATCAAGTCTATGCCTGTGGTGCGCCCGTCATGGTCGACGCTGCCCGCCGTGACTTCACCCAACACCGCGCCCTCCCCAGCGAAGCCTTCTTCGCCGATGCCTTCACCTTCGCCGCCCCCGGCGCGTAATTAAGGCAAATCGCTTTCATTTGGTCTTAAATCAACTAGGCCAAATAGGACATTGTTAATTGGCAATTTTTCTATTTGGTCTATAGTTTTTACAAGAAACTTTCTGGAGCTGATCTTATGGCACAAATTACTGTTGAACTCGACGAGGCTACCCAATCGTTAGTAGCGCAAGCCGCATTGGCACAAGGTATTTCCCCAAGCCATTGGGTACTGACCCTCATCCGCGAATACGCTGCAACTCACGAATGGTCAAAAGACTGCCTCGCCCTTGCCGGGAGTTTCCCTGATTTCCCTTTACGGGAAGAGGGGGCTGTGCCATCACAAGATGTTTCACGCTTGAGTTTTTAGGATCACTCCATGTTATCCGAGAGTTTTCACGGGTTGTTGGTTTAACCTGCCTTAACTGGCATGAGGCACATTGAAATTAATTTGGTCTTAAATCAACTAGGCCAAATATGACATTGTTAATTGGCAACTTTTGTATTTGGTCTATAAATAATAAAAATATGCAAAAACTCCCCCTCATCCAACTTTTCCCTTGGCTAATCCACTATCGGCGGCGGGAGTGGCGGGGGGATTTTTGGGCGAGTTTGGCGTTAGCGAGTTTGTTGATTCCTGAGGCAATGGGCTATGCCGCGATTGCCGGTTTGCCGCCTGCGTCGGGCTTGCATGGGGCAATGTTGGGCTTGTTGGTCTATGCCGTGCTGGGCGGGAGTCGTTGTTTGGCGGTATCGCCTACCTCAGCATCGGCGGCGATGTTGGCGGCGGCGTTGTTGCAATTGCATTTTGCCCATCCTGAGCTAAATGGCAGCCTTGCCCCTGCCGTTACCTTGGTCGTTGGCGTGTTGTTCTTGTTAGCGCGACAAGTGCGCCTTGGCTTTTTGGCAGACTTCATTTCTAAGCCAGTGTTAAAAGGCTTTGTCTGTGGTTTAGCCATCACCATCATGATTCGGCAATTACCCAAACTCTGTGGCCT
>CAZOBT010000139.1:2636-6285 GCA_964578025.1 uncultured Rhodocyclaceae bacterium
CGCAGTTTTGCGCGTTATGCCCATGAACAAATCGAAGCCAACCGCGAACTATTTGCCCTTGGTGGCGCGAATCTGGTCAGTGGTTTATTTCAATGTATGACGGTGGGTGGCGGCACATCTGGCACGGCAGCCAACGCCGCCGCTGGGGCGCGTACTCCGATTGCCGCCATGCTGGCGGGAATCTGGATTGGCGCGGCGGTGTGGGGCGTTGGCGATTTTCTACATGCCTTGCCCGAGCCGGTGTTAGCCGCCATGATTATTTACGCTGTCAGCCATCTCATCGCCGGGCGCGAATTATTGCGTTATGCGCGACTGCGTACCGGTGAATTTCCGATCGCGCTAGTGGCTTTATTGGGCGTGCCTTTATTCGGGATTTTGCCGGGGCTATTGATTGCAATGGGGATTACGCTCGTTGTCCTGCTGCGCAACCTGAGCGACCCGCACTTGGTGCGTTTAGGACAACTGCCACATACCCGTGATTACCTTGATGCCTCGCGCCATCCCGAGGTCTTACTCCCGCCCCATATTTTGATTGTGCGCTTAGACAAAGCCTTGTTTTTTGCGAATGCCAATCAAGTCTATAGCGAACTGCGCCAGCACCTCCTTGCGGCACAAGCACAGGGCGAAAATATCACCGACATCATTGTCAGTTTTGAACTCAGCCATCGCCTCGACGTAAGTAGCGTCGACATCCTGCAACAATTCCTCCACGATACCCGTCGCTGCGGCGTACAACTCCGCCTTGCCCGTGTCAAAGAAGAAGTGCGCGAAGTCCTTGCCCGCAGTGGCTTTCTTGCCGATATTGGTGCAGAAAATCTGGCATGGAGTGTCGATGATGCGGTGATGGCGGCAGAGGCCAGACAAGCATTACTTTCCCCTAAAAATCAAGAAACCAAGGAGCAAACCCATGAGTTTTCGCACCGCTGAACCCGCCTTAAAAGATGTGCTAGATGCCATTGCCAAAGGGGATACGCAATTACCCGATTTTCAACGTGGCTGGGTGTGGGACGATCTGCATATTAAATCCCTAATTGCCAGTTTGTCCTTGGCCTACCCGATTGGCGCGGTGATGTTTTTAGAGGCAGGCGGTGTGCCGTTTAAGCCCCGCTTGTTTGAAGGCGTGCAGCTTACTCCTGCCCCCACGCCAAAAACCTTGGTCTTGGATGGGCAACAGCGCTTAACTTCGATGTATTTGGCCTTGCGCAGTGGGCAACCAGTGAAAACGCGCACCGAAAAAGGGGCAGAGATTCTGCGGGTTTATTTTTTAGACATGGCAAAGTGCCTTGACCCCTACACCGATCGGGAAGATGCCGTGGTGTCTGTACCAGAAACCTTGCAGGCCACCTCCGATTTTGGGCGGAAAATCGAGCTGGATTTAAGTACGCCAGAATTGCAATACCAACAGCGCATGTTCCCCGTGCATTTGATGTTTGACATGCTGGGCTTAATGACATGGAAAATGGGCTATAGCCAACATTGGCTGAATGCGCCTGATGCAATGCAGTTTTTGATGCGTTTTGAACAAGAAATCTGGCTGCGTTTTCAACAATTTAAAGTCCCCGCCATCGAATTATCGCGGGATACGCCTCGCGAAGCCGTGTGTCAGGTCTTTGAAAAAGTGAATACCGGGGGAGTCACCCTAACCGTATTTGAATTGATGACCGCCACGTTTGCCGCTAACAATTTTTCTCTACGCGATGATTGGGAAGCTCGGCAAGAACGCCTTGTGGCACGGCATCATGTCTTACACGCCATTGATGGCACGGGCTTTTTAACTGCCGTCACCCTATTAGCCTCGTATCAACGCCAATTAAGCAATGCGACACCGGTCTCGTGCAAACGCGCCGATGTCTTGCGCCTAGAACTTGCTGAGTTTTTGCAACTGGCAGACAAAGTAGAGGCAGGTTGCAAACGGGCAGCCGAATTATTAGCCGAAGAAAAGATTTTTGATGTGCGTAGCCTACCTTACGCCACACAACTCATTCCTTTATCCACCATTTGCACAGTGTTGGGTGATACCGCTAACCGACATGACGTAAAGCAAAAAATCCGCCGCTGGTTTTGGTGTGGCATTTTTGGCGAGTTGTATGGCGGTGCGAACGAAACACGCTTTGCTATGGATTTGCCCGAAATGATGGCTTGGATCAATCAGGGCGGCAACGAACCGCGCACCATCCGTGATGCCAACTTTGCCCCCACTCGCCTACTCTCTTTGCAATCCCGCCTTGCCGCTGCGTACAAAGGATTAACCGCCTTGTTAATGCAACACGGTAGCCGTGACTTCATTACTGGTACGCCTGTTGATCTGAATACTTACTTTAACAATGCGATAGACATTCACCACATTTTCCCGCGTGCATGGTGTGAAGGGCAAAAATTACCGCGCGAAAAATGGAATAGCGTCATTAACAAAGCCCCTTTAGCCGCCAGTACCAATCGCTATATTGGCGGGGTTGCACCATCAAAATATCTGGCAAAAATTACCGCTGATAAAGGGATTAGCAGCAACGACCTTGACCAATTCCTCACCAGCCACGCCATCCCCATCCCTGCCCTGCGTGATGACCAATTTGCAACATTCATTTGCCACCGCGCCACCGCCCTGCTGAATCTAATTGAGCAAGCCACGGGCAAAACCATTTCTGGGCGCGACAGCGAAGAAACGCTAAAGGCGTTCGGGGCAGGTTTATAAATCCCTTATTACCCCAATGAAATTTTTGCCGCCGGACGCTGGCTGACGGAACGGCGGTAATCTTGGTATATCTCTGCGGCTTCTCGCATTGTTTGTGTTTTGGCAAACGCAGGAAGGAATGGCATGTGTTGTGCCAGTCCTTGTAATGAGCAGAACCAAAATAGATTCATCAAGGGGCTAAGAAATTGCACGCTATTACGGGTGCGTTGTGTCGCATGAAAATCACCAAACTCACCACGAATCGCACTGGCAATCGAATCTCAGCCCCCGCAATCAGAATAGTCTTTGCTTCGGTAAGCTCATGAAAAAAGGGAGTTGGATAAATGCCTTTAAAAATTAGACCAAATTAAAAATTGTTAGCTTAACAAGCTATATCAGTGTTTTTTGAAAAAAGACCAACTATTCTATTCGTCCTATAAGAAACTGATTTATCCTTAATAACCACCAAATCAAGCTTCGCCATCTCACTAATAATCGCTTGTACATCGTATGGCGTTAACTGCTTGCCAAAAATAGATTGGATAGTATTACTTAGTGCCAACACGGTGCTTGGCTTGCTTGTTTGATTTCTACATAAGCGTTCTAAAACCATCTTCGTTTTTTCAGCGATTGATAAAGCCAACTTAGCTTCTAATGTTAAAAAGACCTTCTCTTCAGTCGATGTGGGAGGACTCTCTACCTTTGCCGCAGTTGGCTGAGGAGGGAGTGAGTCAGTTTTTACTACGGTAGATGGTGAATCAGCTTTTTTTGGGGGGGGCGGAGGAGGAGTGACAATCGCGGTTTGTTGTGGGCGGAATACGGGCATTTCGGCGATGCTTGCCGAGCGCGACACATAGATTTTTTTGGCTCTTAAATGCTGAATCAGGCAATCAAAACCAGAATCTTTCGAAATAATATGAAAGAACTGAAGTTACGCAGATGCTGGGCAATTCGCATTGACAAGATGAACACTAACTA
>CAZOBT010000140.1:0-5820 GCA_964578025.1 uncultured Rhodocyclaceae bacterium
GCGGTAAGGTAAAAGCTAAGTTGACCCAAATGTTCTGGCTTAAATTTCCCTGCTTTTAATTCAATCACCACATAACAGCGTAGTTTGAGGTGATAGAACAAGAGGTCGATAAAGAATTCTTCATCACCTACTTCAAGCAATACCTGTCGCCCAACAAAGGCAAAGCCCGCACCCAATTCCAGCAAAAATTCGGTGACATGAGTCACCAATGCAGCTTCAATTTCGCGTTCTTGCGCTGCTTCACTTAGGCCAAGAAAATCAAAGCGATAGGGGTCTTTGATGGATTCACGGGCAAGGTCGGAATGGGGCTTGGGCAGGCTAGTGGCAAAGTTGGTACAGGCTGTGCCACTGCGTTCGAGTAAACGGCTTTCAATTTGCAGCACCAAGACATTGCGCGACCAATTATTTTCAATCGCTTTCGCGGCATACCATAAGCGTTCTTCGCGGGTGGTAAGTTTGTCGAGTAACGCTAATTGGTGATACCAAGGTAATTGTGCAAGCACCTCTTGCACAAATTGCGCCTCAGGCCAAGCGGCGGCAAAGGCTCGCATGTATTTCAAGTTGCGAGGGGAAAAGCCTTTCATGGTAGGAAACGCAGCACGTAGGTCGTGCGCTAATCGCTCAATCACCTTGGTGCCCCAGCCTTCGCTTGTTTGGTGCGTCAAAATATCGCGCCCAATTTGCCAATATAGCCCCAGTAATTCATGGTTAACCGCCAATGCTGCCCGCTGCTGCGCGGCATGAACTTGTGCTTTGAGTGCTGTGAGCCAATCCAAATAGCCAGTGGGAAGTATCGAAGACTTATCCATTTCTTTTCCTTGTTGCCTATTTGTCTATTCAACTTAACCCTTGGCCTTCTATTACCCCAAAAACCCCGCCAACCGGGTTTGCACTTGCTGGCTCAGGTTTGGGGCGAGGCAGTCGAAGGCTTCGGCGTTGAGGGTGTTGCTTAACCAGGTAATTTGCCGTTTTGCCAGTTGCCGTGTGGCAAAGATGCCACGATCGCACAGTTCGTTTTGGTCGCGGTACTGCCCTTCCATCCATTCCCACACTTGGCGATAGCCGACGCAGCGCATTGAGGGCAAGCCGAGATCAAGCTGGTAATTGCGGCGTAGAAATTCCACTTCTTCAATCAAGCCACCGTCAAGCATTTGCCGAAAACGTAGGGCGATGCGTTCATGCAGTACGCTGCGCTGACTGGGCAGCAAGGCCAAGGACAAAATGCGATAGGGCAAGGGTTCGGGCGGCTTTTGTTCGGCGAGCAGTTCTGACATCGGCCTGCCCGTTAGGGTAATGATCTCTAAAGCGCGTTGTAGACGTTGCGCATCATTGGGCTTCAGGCGGGCGGCGGTGGGCGGGTCGAGTTGAGCTAATTCGGCATGGAGCGCAGGCCAGCCTTCGATGGCGGCGCGTTCTTCTAAAGCGGTACGCAACTCAGGATTGGCTTGCGGCAAGTTGTCGGACAAGCCTTTTAACAAGGCGTTGTAATACAACATCGTGCCGCCGACCAATAAAGGAATCTTGCCCTGCGCGGTGGCCTCCGCCATTAAGGCTAAGGCATCGCTACGAAAGCGGGCGGCGGAATAGCTGGCTTCGGGCGAAATAATATCCACCAGATGATGCGGATATTGCGCCAAGGTCGCGGCATCGGGCTTTGCCGTGCCGATGTTCATATCACGATAGACCAAGGCCGAATCGACGCTGATAAGGCTGATGGGATAACGGTCTGCCAGCTCTAAGGCCAAATTCGTTTTGCCGCTGGCGGTTGGCCCCATTAAGAAAATCGCGGGGGGCAGAGGCGTGCTCAGGGGGGAAGATGTAGCGTACAAGGCTTAACGACCTCGGAGAAATAAATTATCTAATTCTTTTAAGGACAAGGCTGTCCATGTCGGGCGACCATGATTGCATTGTCCCCCGCGTTCGGTTTGTTCCATTTGCCGTAATAGCGCGTTCATTTCGGGGACACTCAGTTGCCGCCGCGCCCGCACCGCGCCATGACAGGCAAAGGTTGCCAGTAGCTCGTTTTCCCGTGCGGTTAACAGTTGGCTGACCCCATATTCTTGCAATTCGGCTAATAAGGCGCGTACCAAAGCCAGCGGATCACCGCCTTGTAATAAGGCAGGAACGGCACGAATCGCCACTTGCTCTGGCCCCATCGTCGCAAGACTAAAACCCAGTTGTTGCAAGAAATCTTGCTGCTCTTCGACACAGGCAATTTCTAAGGGCGTGGCATGAAACACGGCGGGAATGAGCAAGGTTTGGCTGGGCAAAATTTCGCCATAAAACGCCGCCTTGAGCTTTTCATACAAAATCCGCTCATGCGCCGCGTGCATATCGACCAAGATCAGCCCAGTCGCGTTCTGCGCCAAAAGATAAATTCCATGCAACTGCGCCAAGGCAAAGCCCAGCGGCGGGCTGTCGTTTAATAAGGTTGGCGGCGTTTCTGGTAGGTCTAATTTGGTCTGAGTGATTTCTTGATCTAAACTAAGTCCGTTGGACGTGCTTGTTACGGCATTTTCTGCTTCAGAATTAATTTGGTCTGTGCTTTGCGTGGTTTCCGTTGCTTGCGGGGTTTGTGTCGCCTGTTGCACAAAATCCACATAGGCGCGGCTCTCTGGCTCGGCCATGCCCTGATGGCGGGGCGGGGGGGTAAAACGTGGGGCGTAGCTGGTGCTGGGGGAGCTGGGGGGTTTGGGGACTGTGCTGCGAAAAGGCAAGGGTGAATCGGCTAACTCATTGGCCTTGCTGGCGGTGTCACTTGTTACTTTGTTTGGCAACGTCGTTTCTAACGCAGTTTCCAAAGTATTTTCTACCACCGTTGGCAAATTCACGACAGCGGCTTGACTGCCCGGCTGGCTGGCGAGGGCTTTTTGGATGGCGTGGAAAATCAGTTGATGAATCGCCCGTGGATCACGAAAACGCACTTCGGTTTTCGCCGGATGCACATTGACATCGACGTGTTCCGGCGTAATCGTTAAAAACAAACACACCGCTGGTTGGCGATTGCCATGCAAGACATCGCGATAGGCTTCGCGCACCGCATGGGACAACACGCGATCCCGTACAAACCGCCCATTGACGTAGGTGTATTGGGCTTCTTTGACCTCGCCCATTGCCGTGGCTTCTACGACTAAACCTTGCAACGCGAGGGCATGTTCAGGGTGAGTAATTTCAACGGCGATTGGACGCGCCGCATCGGTAAACCCCGGCCCTAAAATCGCCATCATGCGGCTGTGTGCTTCGGCAACAGCGAGTTGCAATACCTGCCGCCCGTTATGCGTCAAGCTAAAGGCGACATCGGGACGCGCCAGCGCGATACGGCGCAACACTTCGGCGCAATGGGCAAATTCCGTGGTGGCGGCTTTTAAGAATTTACGCCGGGCGGGGGTGTTGTAATACAGATCACGCACTTCTAACACTGTGCCTGCCATTAACGCGGCTGGTTCAGGCGCAGCCGCCACTGCCACCACCCCGCCCGCTGTGATCTTCCACGCATGGCTACTGCCCTGCGCCCGACTGGTCAAACTCACCCGCGCTACCGCTGCAATTGAGGCGAGAGCTTCGCCACGAAAGCCCAGCGTGGCAACCTGTTCTAAGTCATGTAAGGAGCGAATCTTGGATGTCGCATGGCGGGTGAGGGCAAGGCTTAATTCCGCTTCGGCAATGCCACAACCATCGTCACTGACGCGCAACAAGCGAATCCCACCTTCCTCCAAGTGCACTTGAATACTCGTCGCCCCGGCATCTAGGCTGTTTTCTAAGAGTTCTTTTAAGACCGAGGCCGGGCGTTCGACCACTTCGCCAGCCGCAATCTGGCTAATCAATAAATCGGGAAGGAGCTGAATGCGGGGAGGCAAGGTAGACATGGCAGAAAAAGGAAGTAGAACCAAGCGGGCGGGCATTGTCCCATAAATTACTTCGCCCCTTATTACTTGACCTTACTTCACCTCTGCCCAAAATGCCCACGCGAGGCCGGGCGCGGCTTCAGGTAAAATGCGCCTTTCCTTTTTCCCCCGCCTTTTTCCTTGTATGGAACTTCTTAGCGCGTTTATCGACATTTTGCTGCATTTAGACAAGCACCTTGAAATGGTGTCGCAGCAATATGGAACATGGATTTATTTAATCCTCTTTATCATTATTTTTAGCGAAACTGGCTTAGTCATTTTCCCCTTTTTACCCGGTGATTCTTTGCTGTTTGTCGCGGGGGGTTTATGTGCAGTGGGCGGGGAAGGTGGCATGAGCTTATCCTTTCTGATGCTGACCTTATGTGTTGCCGCCGTGACGGGTAATATGCTGAATTACCAAATCGGGCGCACCTTGGGGCCTAAGGTCTTTCAATGGCAAAGCTCGCGCTTTTTTAACCAAAATGCCCTGTTAAAAACCCAAGCCTTTTATGAGGAACATGGCGGTAAAACCTTGGTCTTATCGCGCTTCTTACCGCTGTTTCGCACCTTTGCTCCCTTTGTCGCCGGGATTGGGCGCATGAGCTATGCCCGGTTTAGTTTGTTTAATTTGATTGGTGGGGTGAGTTGGGTTGTCTCCTTGACCGTTGCCGGTTATTGGTTCGCCAACTTACCGTGGGTCAAGAAAAATCTCTCCATCGTCATTCTCGGCATTATTGTCGTTTCCTTGCTCCCCGTAGTGATTGGGGTGATTCGGGAAAAACGCAAATAACATCCGCTATTTTTGGGTATTTTTTATCATGACCTCTGTTGTAATTTTAATTTCTGGGCGCGGTAGCAATATGGAAGCCATGCTGCGCGAACATGCCGCTGGACGCTTACCCGTGACTATCGCTGCCGTCATTAGCAATCGCCCCGATGCGAAAGGGCTAGAAACGGCGGCGCAGGCGGGCATTGCTACCCGTGTGGTCGATCATAAAGCCTATGCCAACCGCGAAAGCTTTGATGCCGCTTTAGCGGCCTGTATTGACGAATTTAGCCCGGATTTGGTGGTGTTGGCAGGCTTTATGCGGATTTTAACGGCGGGCTTTGTTGCGCATTATGCGGGGCGTTTGTTGAATATTCACCCCTCGCGCCTTCCCGCTTTCCCCGGCCTACATACCCATGAACAGGCATTGGCAAATGGTGTGCGGGTGCATGGCTGTACCGTGCATTTTGTGACCCCTGCCTTAGATCATGGCCCCGTGGTGATTCAAGCCGCTGTGCCCGTCTTAGACAGCGACGATGCCGACAGCCTCGCCGCCCGCGTCCTTGCCGAAGAGCACAAAATCTATCCCCAAGCCGTGCGCTGGTTTGCCGAAGGACGTTTGTCCCTAGACGGCCTCAACGTCCGCCTAAGCAAGCCCAACACCCCAGCTCCGGCCTTGTTGTCACCGAGTTTAGGTTAATTTGTACCACGTCCCCAAACGCCCCTTCGTGCTTGCTTTGCTGGCTTCGCTGGCAGGGCATGGTTTGCTTTTGCTCAACCCAGAACTACGCTGGTTGTTGCCAGATGAACCGAGCCGCCCGCCCTTAGTGGCGAAGTTGCGTTTGCCCCCGCCTACCGCTGTGGAAGAGGCTGCTCCACCGCCGCCACCACCCCCTCCTCCTCCACCTAAGCCAAAATCTCCGCCCCCGCCGCCACCTGTGGCGCAGACGGATGGTTTGCGTCAGGTCAATCCTGAAAAGGCCAAAGAAACGCCGCCGCCTGATCCTGTGCCAGTGGAAAAAACCGAGAAGGTAGAAAAGCCGAACGAAACCGCAGCGAATACACCGCCTACGCCGCCGAGTGAGCAAACGGCGGCTAACAACCCGGTCACGCCGCCAGTGGCTGAGGAGTCGCCCATTGAGTTAGACCGCTTGCCCGCAAAAGGCCGGA
>CAZOBT010000140.1:5830-6243 GCA_964578025.1 uncultured Rhodocyclaceae bacterium
GCAGACGGATGGTTTGCGTCAGGTCAATCCTGAAAAGGTCAAGGAAACGCCGCCGCCTGATCCTGTGCCAGTGGAAAAGCCGAACGAAAAGGCAGCGAATACACCGCCTACGCCGCCGAGTGAGCAAACCGCTGTCAATAGCCAAGCTACCGCGCCCGTCGATGAGCCTCCGATTGAGCTAGATCGGCTACCCGCAAAAGGCCGGATTCGCTATGCCGTGTATAAAGGCACGGGGGGCTTGCAAATTGGTGTGGCAACCCATGAATGGGAGTTTATTGGTCGTAATTACCGCATCAACATCACTACCGAAACGTCTGGCATTGCGGCTTTGGTGAAAAACATCAAAATTGAGATGGAAAGCCGGGGGCGCGTTACGGAACAAGGTTTAGCTCCTGAAAGCTTAACCACCAAGC
>CAZOBT010000141.1:0-6240 GCA_964578025.1 uncultured Rhodocyclaceae bacterium
AGGCGGTGAGGGTGCTGGTGCTTAGTGCGAGCATGAGAAACAAAATTTGGTGCATGTTGCCCTCTGTTGTAGATTAAAAGACCAAATTAAAAATTGGCCTACAAGCCAAGTTGAACATGCCATATTGACTTATAGACCAACTAATGCCTGATATTCGCTTAGACGTTGAACAGGAAGTTCAATACGTCGCCGTCTTTGACGATGTATTCCTTGCCTTCGGCACGCATTTTCCCGGCTTCTTTTGCCCCGGCTTCGCCTTTGTAGGTGATGAAGTCGTCAAAAGCGATGGTTTGGGCGCGGATGAAGCCGCGTTCAAAGTCGGTGTGAATGACCCCGGCGGCTTGTGGCGCGGTGTCTCCGGCGTGGATTGTCCAAGCGCGAACTTCTTTGACCCCAGCGGTGAAGTAGGTTTGTAAGCCTAAGAGCGTGTAACCGGCGCGGATCAGGCGATCAAGGCCGGGTTCTGCCAAGCCCATTGAGGCTAAAAATTCAGCTTTGTCAGCATCGTCCAAATCCGCAATTTCGGCTTCAATCGCGGCACATAAAGCCACGACTTTTGCGCCTTCTTGCGCGGCATGGGCTTCGACTTTGGCTAATAAAGGATTGTCGCTAAAGCCATCATCTGCGACGTTTGCGGCGTAGAGCACGGGTTTGGCGGTAATCAGGCAGAAGGTTTTCAGGCTGGCTTTTTCTTCTTTCGACAAATCCAAACCGCGCACTGGCTTGCCTTGATCCAGTTGTGCCATACATTTTTCTAAGACAGCGACTAGGATTTTGGCTTCTTTGTCGCCAGAGCTGGCGGGGCGTTTGTAGCGGTTAAGGGCTTTTTCTACCGTTGCCATGTCGGCTAAGGCCAGTTCGGTATCAATGACTTCGATGTCACGAATCGGATCAACGCTGCCAGAAACGTGGATCACGTTTGGATCATCAAAACAGCGCACCACATGCACGATGGCATCGGTTTCGCGGATGTTAGCGAGGAATTGGTTGCCCAAGCCTTCGCCTTTGGACGCACCAGCGACCAAACCTGCGATGTCCACAAATTCCACAATCGCGGGTTGAATCTTTTGTGGCTTCACAATTTCAGACAGCTTCTGCAAACGGGGATCAGGCACTTCGACAATGCCAACGTTCGGTTCGATGGTGCAGAAGGGGTAGTTTGCCGCTTCAATTCCGGCTTTGGTCAGGGCATTGAAGAGCGTGGATTTACCAACGTTGGGCAAGCCAACGATACCGCATTTTAATGACATAAAATTTCCTTAATTTTTTAAAGAATTCGTGCAACTCGTGCAACAAAACACAACTGGGACAACTGGCATAACAGGCGATTGCAGGATTGAATCATGGAGCTTTGGCATGGAGCAGACGTTGAGCCACTGGAAATTCTCCCGCCGCCAAATGTGACCAGGCGTTTAGGCTGCGTTGTAATGCTTGTTCAAGCGCGGGCATTTCTTCAAGGCGGGGGGGATGCAAGACAAAATCGGCGACATTTTGCTTTAAGCCAAGGCTGCGTGGATGCCCAACCCCAAGGCGTAAACGCCAGAAATTGGGGGTGAGGTGCGCGGCGATGTCTTTCAGGCCATTATGCCCAGCATTGCCCCCACCTTGTTTGACCCGGATTTCGCCGGGCAGTAAGTCCAGCTCATCATGCACCACCAAGATTTCTTCGGGTTCAATTTTGTAGAAACGCGCCAAGGCCGCCACGCTTTGCCCAGAACGATTCATAAAGGTCATGGGCTGCAATAGCCACAAATCACCTAATCGCCCGGCTTTGCCAAAGAATTTGGCTTGTGGCGCAAGATTGACCTTGAGGCGATCTGCCAATTGATCGACGAACCAAAAGCCGATGTTATGCCGAGTTGCCTCATACTCAATCCCCGGATTCCCTAGCCCTACGACGAGTTTTAAGCTCATTGGATTTGCTCCGTTGGAATAGAAAACAACCAATGGAAAAAAGCCGCGACCCACCTTGCGGCAAGTAGCGGCTTTTGCAAACGAAAGCGCGAATTAAGCAGATGCTTCTTCAGCGGCTTCGCCACCCTTCTTAGGGTTGATCATGACCACGGTTTGGTCATCGCCGTGTACCACAGCGGTCACACCAGCGGGCAAGTTCAACTGGGAAACGTGGATAGATTCGCCAGCTTTCAAGTTTTGCAGATCGACTTCGATGAAGGAAGGCAGGTCTTGGGGCAAGCAAGCTACGTCCAATTCGGTGATAACGTGAGAGATCGTGCCACCAGATAATTTCACGCCAGGTGCCAAGTCTTCGTTCACGAAGTGTAAAGGCACTTTTTGGTGTACTTTGTGCTCGGTGTCTACGCGTTGGAAATCAACGTGCAAAATCAAGGGCTTGTAAGCGTGGGTTTGGAAGTCACGCAGTAACACGGTTTCCACCACGCCATCAATGCTCAGATTGATCACGGAAGAGTGGAAAGCTTCTTTACGCAAGCTCAAGTAGATTGCGTTGTGATCGATTTCGATCACAGCGGGAGCAGCAGAACCACCGTAAACGATGGCAGGAACTGTATTACCACGGCGCAGGCGGCGGCTCGCACCCGATCCTTGCACGGTACGTTTTTTTGCAGCGAGTTCAAAAGACATAATGACTCCAAAGAAAGAAAAACCCCATCCGCGACCAGATGGGGAAGAAAGAAACTTAGACCTTAGTCAATAAACAAAGAAGACACAGAATCTTCATTGCTAATGCGTTGGATGGTATCTGCCAAAATATCCGCAACAGATAACTGACGAATCCGTGAACACGCTTTCGCCTCATCACGCAAAGGAATGGTGTCCGTGACGACCAATTCATCTAATTCAGAGCTGGCGACACGTTCAATTGCCGCGCCCGAAAGTACAGGGTGAGTACAGTAAGCCACGACCTTCTTCGCCCCATTTTTCTTTAAGGCGGCAGCGGCTTTACATAGCGTGCCAGCGGTATCCACGATGTCATCCATGATGACGCAGGTACGATCCCGCACATCACCAATGATGTTCATCACTTCGGAAACGTTAGCTTTGGGGCGACGCTTGTCGATAATTGCTAAGTCGGATTCCAAGCGTTTCGCTAAAGAACGCGCGCGTACCACACCACCGTGGTCAGGGGATACGACGAGCAGATTCTCGTGATTTTGCTTTTGAATGTCGTCTAACAAAATCGGCAAGGCGTAGATGTTATCGACGGGAATATCAAAGAAGCCTTGGATTTGCTCGGCGTGTAAGTCCATCGTTAACACCCGATCCACGCCAGCGGCTGCCAACATGTTAGCAACTAACTTTGCCGCAATCGGCACGCGGGAGGAACGGGAACGACGGTCTTGGCGAGCATAGCCAAAATAGGGGATGGCGGCAGTGATCCGACCCGCAGAAGCACGCTTCAATGCGTCGATCATCACCAGCATTTCCATCAGGTTGTCATTGGTAGGTGCGCAAGTGGACTGCAACACAAACACATCGCGACCGCGCACATGTTCTTGCAACTCAACGCTGACTTCGCCATCGGAAAAACGACCCACATCGGCTTGACCGAGTTCGATATTGAGATGGCTAGCAACGGCCTGCGCCAAGGCAGGGTTTGCATTACCAGTGAAAACCATTAGGTTGTTGTAAGGCATAGAAACTTCCTTTGCGCGTTCCGGGTTTCGCCAAAAGAAAAGGGCAGGTAAATACCTGCCCAATGAATTCTGTGGCTGGGGAAGAAGGATTCGAACCTTCGAATGCCGGAATCAAAATCCGGTGCCTTGACCAGCTTGGCGACTCCCCAGCAGAACTGCTGCACAAGCACCTCGTGCAACCGAGGCGCGCATAATATACGGTGAGATTTAAGATGTCAAGAAGGAAATTAAATTTTTGCAAAAATAAGGGAAAAGCAAACGCTTCAAATCCTACACATCACGCAAAGGATGGTGTGCCAAGCCTTTAGCCACCCAAGCATTTACTTCGTTTGGAATCTGATGCCGTAAGATACCGTGAGCAGTATTTAGGTCAGCAACAGGCACAAACACACATGCACCAGAGCCTGTCATCATGGCATTGCCAAACGGCTTGAGATACTCCAAATACTCCGCAATCACCGGAAAGAGGCGGGTTGCCACAGCTTGTAAGTCATTTTTACCCTCACCAACTTGCCAATGTTGTGGATCAATTACTGGTGTATTCCGGCAAAGGTCAGGATCACGAAAGATCAACGGCGTTGGTACATGCACCGGAGGCTGCAACACGACATAATAGGATGCAGGTAAGGTAATGGCTTGCAGGCGTTCACCAACACCTTCAGCAAAAGCGTTGTCGCCAAAAATAAAAATCGGTACATCCGCCCCTAGTTGTAAGCCTAATGCTTGTAATTGCTCCCGGCTTAAACCAAGTTGCCATAAATGATTCAGGGCAATTAACACCGTTGCCGCATCTGAACTACCGCCGCCTAAGCCACCACCCATCGGAACGTGCTTTTCGAGATCGATTTCCACCCCTTGCCTACATCCTGTGGTGCTTTGTAATAAACGCGCCGCGCGTACCGTGATGTCTTCTTCCGGGGCAACTCCCGGTGTTGGATGGCGTAAGCCGATTTCGCCATTCGCTAAAGGGCGAAAACGTAGAGAGTCCCCGAAATCAAGAAAGCGAAACACGGTTTGTAATAAGTGGTAGCCATCGGCGCGACGACCGACAACATGCAAAAAGAGGTTTAATTTGGCAGGCGCAGGCCATACGCTGTGCCATGTCCAAGTGGGCATTACCGATTTTTTCGACATAAGCTGTGGGTAGATTTTGTTGTCTTAGTGGCTTGGGCTAGGCAGCGTTGAGGTTTTACTTGGCAAAATTTGCCAGTCCTCAATGCGCAAACGCAGTTCCATCTCTTGCTCACGCAAGATAGTGATCTTATTTGCTTGGCTGGTTAATTCAGTATCAGGATAACTGTATTCAATCCGCCAGCCTTCGCTCAATAACACACTGGGTCTCCCCCAACGATCTTGGCGTACATAGCTATCATCAACAACGTGTGTGGCAGAGGCGGGCGTAAGGCTTAACCATGTCACCAATTTGTGCACAGGTAGGGCGTAGCCAAGGCTTTCCTTAATTAAGGTCGCGGGATCATCGGCAAAACGTGTTTCGCCATTGCTCAAATGCAGGCTTGCTCCTTGGGGGGTGCTATAAATCTCTGCAAGCCCTTGCCCTAAGGGGCTAGAAAACAGTAAGTGTTCACTGTCATGCCGATGTTCCCAATACAAACGTCCTGCATACGAACCAGTCTGTGCCCCACTGTCAACACGCAGAGCAAAACGGGCTGATAAGTCAAACTCAATCTGCGGTGCGGCTGGTTCCGCATAGGCGCATGAGGCAAAAATACTCACCAACAACCAGATGACCGCAAATCGCCGGAAATACCGTGAATCACCATTACATGGTTTGTGGAGTGGGGTAGGGAGCGGAAAGAGGAGTTGGAAGCGCATTACGCCAGTAACTTACTGCTTACTGTTTAGGGAACAGCTTACGCGCCACAGCTTGTAAGCCCTCATGTTCGGGATGTTCGCCAAGGGCTTCGTGCAACAACTGTTCTGCCTCTTTTTTCTTCTGCACTGCACTTAAGATTTCGATTAAGTGTGCAGCAATATCGGGATCATTACGTAGTGCGTAGGCTTTTTGTGCGGTTTCTAAAGCGGCATCAAGCTTGCCTTGGCGATACAAGACCCAACCTAAACTATCCATAATAAAAGGATCTTCCGGCTCAAGGTTGTGAGCTTGCTCCAGCAAAGTGTGTGCCTCATGCAAACGAATATTTCGTTCGGCAAAGGCGTAACCAAGGGCGTTCAAGGCATGGGCATGTTTCGGGCGTAACGCAAGAAGCTGGCGTAACCAACGCTCCATGTCTTTGAAACGATCTAAACGATCGGCTAATAGGGCGGCATCGTAAAGTAGATCGGGGTTATGTGGATAACGCTCTAGCCCACCAACCAAGACACCCAATGCACCAGAGAGTTGTTTTTGCTCCCGCAGAATATGGGCTTCTGCTAAAAGCAATTGAACTCGTTCATCGCCCTTCCGCGTCACCGTTTCTTGCAGCGTGGCACGAGCAGCAATCATGTTGCCGCCTTGTGCTTGCAGGCTTGCCATCCGTACCCGTGCGGTTAGGTAGTACTTTCCGCCTTGGACTTGGCGATAGCGGCTAATTGCATCGGGGAAATCTTTATTTTCTTCAGCAAGTTGCCCTAGAAAGAAATATAAATCCGCTTTTTCGCCGACCAT
>CAZOBT010000142.1:0-2808 GCA_964578025.1 uncultured Rhodocyclaceae bacterium
CGCCATGCGCCAACAAGCGGCAGGCACTGCCAAGGTTGCAACAAACAGCCATGCCGCCGATTTCCCTGCCCGTTTGGTGGGAATTGCGTCGGTGGCGGGGATTCGTGGTTTGCCCGGTGCAGAAGCCTATTCCGCCTCGAAAGCCGCTGCGATTAGCTATTTGGAAAGCCTACGTTTAGAGCTGCGTAGCAGTGGCATTCAGGTAGTGACGATTGCCCCCGGCTATATTCAAACGCCAATGACCGACATCAACCCTTATCCCATGCCGTTTTTGCTCCCTGTGCATGAAGCGGCGCGGCGGTTTGCACGAGTGATTGCGCAAGGCAAAAGTTATGTGGTGATCCCGTGGCAAATGGGCATTGTGGCCAAGGTGCTGCGTTTGTTGCCGAACTGGCTTTATGATCGACTCTTCGCCAACGCCCCGCATAAGCCGCGTGGTTTATTGAAATAATTTCTTCGGATAACGCTATGAATTTACGCATCAATGGCGCAGAACGCGCTTTTCCTGCGACAACGCACACCGTGGCGGATGTGGTCGCTACCTTGGGCTATACCGGCAAGCGTATTGCCGTGGAACAAAATGGCGAAATCGTCCCCAAAAGCCAATACGCCACCACGCTGGTACAGGCCGCAGATGTCTTTGAAATCGTTGTCGCAGTAGGCGGCGGCTAATTTTTATTTGGTCTATTTTCTATAAGCCATATATAACAAGCTATATCAGCCAATTTTTTATTTGGTCTTAGAAGTTTTATCTTTTTAAATACCGTATTCTGTCTTGTTAAATCCCCCTAAATTACTCTTAACGTAAAGAAGATCACGACGATGGATCAATTAGTTATTGCTGGGAAAGCCTACAACTCCCGCCTGCTGGTTGGCACAGGTAAATATGCCGATTTCGCGCAAACGCGTGCGGCGATTGATGCCTCTGGGGCAGAGATTGTCACCGTGGCGATTCGCCGTACCAACATTGGGCAAGACCCGAATCAGCCAAATTTGCTCGACGCGCTGCCCCCGGAAAAATTCACCATTCTGCCGAATACGGCAGGCTGTTATACCGCTGATGATGCGGTGCGCACCTTGCGTTTGGCACGGGAATTGTTAGATGGTCATGCCTTGGTCAAGCTGGAAGTCTTGGGCGACCCAAGCAACCTGTTCCCCAATATGCCGGAAACCCTGAAAGCCGCTGCCACACTGGTCAACGAGGGCTTTCAAGTGATGGTGTATTGCGCCGATGATCCGATTCAAGCCCGCATGTTAGAAGACATTGGCTGCGTCGCCATTATGCCTTTGGCTTCCTTGATTGGCTCTGGCATGGGGATTGTCAATCCGTGGAATTTGCGCCTGATTATTGACCAAGCCAAAGTACCCGTTTTGGTAGATGCTGGGGTGGGTACAGCATCGGATGCGGCGATTGCGATGGAATTGGGCTGCGATGGCGTGTTGATGAATACCGCGATTGCCCACGCGAAGAACCCGATTTTGATGGCAAGTGCGATGCAAAAAGCCGTTGCCGCTGGGCGCGAAGCCTATTTAGCCGGACGTATGCCGCGCAAATTGTATTCCGCTGATCCCTCTTCCCCGACCACTGGCCTGATTGGTGCGTAATGACTGAGCTCCTGACTGACACCCCTTTGCCCGAATTACCGCCCGCCGCGCCCGAAGACGACAACGAAGCCCGCAAACATGGGCATATCCGTAGCTTCGTCTTACGCCAAGGCCATTTATCTGCCGCGCAAAAGCGTTTTCATGAAGAATGGATGCCAAAAATCGGTGTGCCATATCAAGCTGCATTGCTTGATTTAACCGCCGTTTTTGGACGTAACGCGCCTAAGATTTTAGAAATCGGCTGCGGCATGGGCGAAACCTCTGCCAAAATCGCCCTTGCGAATCCACAAAACGATTACCTTGGCCTCGAAGTACATACGCCGGGTGTGGGAAATTTGTGCAAATTGATTAGCGAAATGGGGATTAACAATCTGCGCCTATGCCAACACGATGCGGTCGACGTGGTGCGTGATATGTTGCCAGAGGGCAGTTTGGATGGGATTCATGTCTTTTTCCCTGATCCGTGGCACAAAAAACGCCATAACAAACGCCGCCTCATCCAATCGCCTTTCGTCGCTGAACTGACGCGCCGCCTCAAACCCGGCGGCTATCTGCATTGCGCTACCGATTGGGAAGATTACGCCATACAAATGCTGGACGTGCTCTCTGCCGAAGCTAATCTGGTCAATACCGCCGATGCCAGCGCCCAAGGCTTCGCCCCCCGCCCCGATTACCGCCCCCTCACCAAATTCGAAAATCGCGGCCTGCGTTTAGGGCATGGCGTATGGGACGTGATCTTTCGGCGCAAGTAAGCCAACATCCCCAAACCAAAACTAACAGCCCGGAAACACACTGGCTTTTCCGGGCTGTTAGTTTGTTTTAGCAACTTCTTCTTAGCGACTTCTTATTACCGCCTTATTCCTCGTCCTCCTGACAGGTGAAGTTGGCGGCGAGTTGTTGTTGCAGATGAGCGGGGACTTGAGCGTAGTGGTCGAGGCGCATACTGTAGCTGCCTGCTCCGCCAGTTAAGGACTTGAGGCGCGAGGTGTAATCGCTCAGTTCCGCCAGCGGCACAATCCCTTGCAGATTAGCGATACCACGCCCGAAGGTGTCGGTGGCGGTAATGTGGCCTCGGCGGGTGGACAGGTCGCCCGTTAAATCGCCGATATGGCTTTCGGGGGCTTGGATGTCGATGGTTACGATCGGCTCAAGCACAATCGGATTGGCCTGACGCAGCGCGGCTTGTGTGGCTTTGCGTGCGGC
>CAZOBT010000142.1:2908-6228 GCA_964578025.1 uncultured Rhodocyclaceae bacterium
ACTTCGCCAAATTGCCCCGCACCGCCACTTTGCTTTTTGTGCCGATGTTGCGCTTCGGCCTCACCCATAATCGTTTCCCGGTAAGGAATGCGTGGGGGTTGGGTGCTCACCTCAAGCTTGTACTGGCTGCTCATGCGTTCGAGCTTAGATTTCAAGTGCATTTCACCAATGCCTTGAATCACTGTTTCATGGCTATCGGGATGGCGTTCGACGATGAAAGTCGGGTCCTCCATTGCCAATTTGTTTAAGACTTCAAACAGACGTTGCTCGTCGCCCTTGCGCTTAGTTTCCACCGCCAAACCGACCATTGCTTGTGGGAAATTCAAAGCTTCTAGGTGGATATGGTCTTCGTCATGTGAATCATGCAACACTGCATCAAAGCTGATTTCTTCGACTTTGGCGACAGCACCAATGTCACCGGGGATGAGCGCGTCAACTTCGATGTAATCTTTGCCTTGCAAACGGAATAAATGCCCAACTTTAAAGGGGCGTTTGCCATCGCCGATAAAGAGTTGGCTGTCTTTTTTGATCGTGCCTTGATGCACGCGGAATACTGCGACTTTGCCCATATACGGATCGGCAATAATCTTAAAGACATGGGCTAAAACGTGTTGCTCAGGATCAGGTGTAGAGGTGAAGGGGGTAACGGCATCAGCCGTCGTACTAGGTTCACCTTTGTAGAACAAGGGCGGATTGCCTTCGCTGGGGTTAGGGGCGAGATTGGCTAAGACATGCAGCAGTTCTGGCACACCTGCCCCCGTCCGGGCGGAAACAAAGAGAATCGGGATCAAATGCCCAGCGCGTAACGCTTTTTCAAACGGGGCGTGTAATTCGGCGGGAGAGGGGTCACTGCCATCTTCTAAATAGCGTGCCAGCAGCTCTTCATCTTCTTCCACAATTTGGTCAATCAAAGCACGGTGTGCGGCTTGGGCGGAGGCGAAATCAGTATCACCACTTTCATGCTCCAAGACTTCGATTACGCTATCCCCACCGTGGCTAGGCAGATCAAGCAACATACATTCTTTGCCAAACCGCTCGCGGATGTCATTCACCAAGCCGGGCAGGTCTAAATTTTCCGCATCAATTTTGTTGATGACGATCACGCGGCACAATTGGCGTTCACCAGCTAAACGCATCATGCGTTCGGTGTTGAGTTCAATGCCTGTTTGCGCATTGATAACGATCATTGCCGTATCCACAGCCGCCAGGGCGGGGATCGCTTGCCCAGCAAAATCAGGATAACCGGGCGTATCTAAGACATGGATTTGCGCCCCTTCCCAGCTCAGGCTGGCGGCGGCACTAAACAAAGAATGTGCGGCGGCTTTTTCTTGGGGGTCAAAATCACAGACCAAACTGCCTTTTTCGGCAGAACCCTTGCTACCAATTGCACCAGAGGCAAAAAGAAGAGCCTCGACCAAACTGCTTTTACCTGCGCCGCCATGACCCAGTAAAGCAACAGAACGGAGTTGAGAAACAGTAGTTGCGGGCATACGCCCCTCCCTATTTTGTTGTGATTAGAGAAGGGCATTGTACGCCTGTGGCTTAAACAGGGGGGATAGCTCCCATTGCCCGTTTGGCAAACCACGGGCCAAGGCCATACAGCAAGCCAACGGCAATCCCTAAGAGCAAAATTCCGCCAAGCAGTTGTTTGCCCGTCTTGCTGCATTCTTGCCAATGCTTGCTGCAAAAATACACTGGGCCAACTAAGGGTAATAACACCGTCACCGCTGCCCAGCCCCAGCCCTTAGCCACCGAACTGGGAATCACATCAATATAACTGACCAATAACAAGGCCGCGCCCGCCGCTGCCATCAAACCGACGACACACACAAACAGGGTAAACCACACATCAAATTGCATTGCTTGTTGCATTTTTACTTCTCCCTAAACGCCACAAAGGCAGGGCAAATCGCCGCTGCCGCATGTAGTTACTCAACTTGTACTAACTACATTACTTTTTAATCTTTTCCGGCCGCTTCCAAGTCGTCAGCGATACCTGTTTGGCGCGTGAGACAGTTAATGCGTCGGGGGGAGCGTCTTTGGTTAAGGTTGTGCCCGCCCCCAAGGTTGCACCCCGCCCCACCGTCACCGGTGCGACTAACTGGCTATCTGAACCGATAAAGGCATCGTCTTCAATGATGGTTTGGAATTTGTTTACGCCGTCGTAGTTACAGGTAATCGTGCCCGCCCCAACATTGACCCGTTCGCCAATCACAGCATCGCCAACATAGGCGAGGTGGTTAGCTTTGGATTGCTTACCAATCGTGGTGTTTTTCACTTCAACAAAGTTACCAATATGCACCCCCGAAGCCAGCTTCGCTCCGGGGCGCAAGCGGGCATAGGGGCCGATGCTGCAATCGGGGCCAACTTCCGCGTTTTCTAAATGCGAGAACGCGGCAATTTTTGTCCCGGCGGCAATTTTGACGTTTTTCAAGACGCAATACGGGCCGATGTTGACCGCTTCTTCCAAGACGACCTCGCCTTCAAAGACACAGCCGACATCAATCGCCACATCCCGCCCACATTCCAATTTGCCACGAATATCAATGCGCGCGGGGTCGGCTAAACGCACCCCGGCGGTCATTAGTTCGATGGCTTGATGCTGTTGCCACGCCCGCTCTAATTCGGCGAGCTGAACTTTATTATTCACGCCCAAGACTTCCCACGCATGGCTGGGCTGGGCGGTGTGGATGGGCAAGCCTTCGGCGGCAGCTAAAGCCACAATATCCGTCAGGTAATACTCGCCTTGCGCGTTGCTATTCGATAACTGCCCCAACCAATCAGCTAACCGTGCCGAGGGAATTGCCATAATCCCGGTGTTCACTTCTTGGATGGCTTTTTCGGTGGCGGTGGCATCTTTTTCTTCGACAATGCGCGTTACCAAGCCCTCGGCATTACGCACAATGCGCCCATAACCGGTCGGATTGTCGAAATTCACAGTCAAAATCGCCAAGCCATTTTTCCCAGCATGGAGCAAACGTTCTAAGGTGCTGGTTTGGATAAGCGGCACGTCACCGTATAAAACCAAGGTTTGCCCGGCAGTAGTGGCGGCGGCTAAATGTGGCACAGCCTGCATCACCGCATGTCCCGTCCCGAGTTGCGGCTCTTGCAAAGCCCACGTTAAATCCGGTGCGTCCAACACGGATTTGACCACCGCCCCCCCATGTCCATGAATCACCACCAAGGACTGGGGCGACAACTGCCGCGCCGTATCAATCACCCGCCGCGCCAAGGGCGTACCCGCCAAGGGATGTAAAACTTTGGGTAAATTGGAATGCATACGCTTGCCCTGCCCGGCAGCGAGAATCACGATATTCATA
>CAZOBT010000143.1:0-6227 GCA_964578025.1 uncultured Rhodocyclaceae bacterium
CATTCTGCCGCCTGTTTAGGTGAAGTTCCCGTTGGGGCGGTAGTTGTTTTAGATGGTGAAATAATTGGGCGTGGTTTTAATTCGCCAATTGGTGAACATGACCCGACGCAACACGCGGAAATTGTCGCCTTACGCGATGCCTGTCGGCGCAAAAGTAATTACCGCATTCCTGATACCACGCTGTATGTCACTTTAGAACCGTGCATGATGTGCACCGGGGCAATGCTACATGCCCGCGTTGGGCGAGTTGTCTTTGGCGCGAGCGACCCCAAAACCGGCGTGGCGGGTAGTGTCTTAAATTTATTTGCTGAAACCCGCCTCAACCATCATGCCGAGATTATTGGAGGGGTATTGGCGGAGGAGTGTGGGCAATTACTGTCTGAATTCTTTGCGATGCGCCGCAAACAGCAGCAGCTTGCCAAGTTGGCACGACAAGCCGGAGAAGCTTTATGAGAATTTATGTTTCCGTTCCTGAGCAAAACTTAAAACTCTTTGATAAACACGATAATTTGCTCCGCGAATACCGTATTTCTACCGCCGCCAACGGTGTTGGTGAGCAGTTTGGCAGCTTTCAAACTCCACGCGGACAACATATTATTCGCGCCAAAATTGGCGCAAACTGCCCAGAAAATACCGTCTTTGTCCGCCGTCGCCCAACTGGGGAAATTTACACGCCAGAGCTTGGGATAGCCTATCCAGACCGCGATTGGATTCTTACCCGTATTCTGTGGCTGTCCGGCAAAGAGCCGGGGAAAAATCGTTTAGGCACAGTCGATACCATGCGCCGCTACGTTTATATCCACGGTACGCCAGACAGTGTGGCAATGGGCGTGCCTGGCTCGAAAGGCTGTATCCGTATGCGCAATAGCGAGTTAATTGAGCTCTTTGACCTTGTACCCGCCTATACGCCTGTAGACATCCAAGCAGATGTACTACCCCCCTAATTTTTGTTGTCGAATTTTACATCACTCGGATTTTGCAAATAGCCACGGAATGCCATGTTGACAGGCATTCGCAGATTTACACCTAAGCTTGGCAAGGGCGACATAAACCAACGGCGATGAATCGCGTCCAACTGTTGGCTTTGGATTAAGGACAATAAGGCCGTATCAACAATTTTCTTGAGGCTTTCTTCCCCACTTGGGATCGCGATGCGATACGTTTCTATGGCAAATTGCTCTTTGACCAAGCCATAAGTATCACGTTGCCCACTCGCTGCCAGTAGGCTCAATAAAGAAATTTCATCGCTAATAATTGCATCGACTTGAGCATTAGCCAATAAGTTAAATGCTTCATTTAAATTTCTTGCTACGCTCAAACGTAGATGTATGCCTCGCAACACGGCATAACTTTTGATATAGCGTTCATGAGCAGTACCTGCAACAGTTACGATCTTACTGCCCGTCATATCTTCCAAGGAGCGAATCCGTGCTTCTTGGCGAACTAAGGCGCGAATTGGCGCAACATAAACCGGCAATGAAAATAAGCTACGCCGCTCATAAATGCTATTGTATTTTGCGGAATTGCCAGAACAATCTAAATCAAGCTCTGCCCCAGATTGCGGGACAAGCGAAGTACTTATGTTACTTGTCAGTACAGGAATAAAACGAAGTTGCGGCAATTGCCATTGTTGTTTCGCTATCTCGATAACCCGCGCACACACCTCTGGTAAGTAACCCCAAATGTTCTTTTCTCTGTCTACATAAGCTAAAGGGGGGAAGTTTTCTGAAACACCAACTCGAATTCCCCCTTGTTTTTGCCAACGCTCTACACCAGAAACAAATCGCCCTTCCTGGGCATACACCACAGGAAGGGCTAAGAACAGGTAACAAATAATGCTAGACCATAAGCGCATTACTTGATCAGAAAGGCTTTAGGTTTGTTGTTGGTTGCACAGAAGGCAAAGCAGGAATCGCATTAGGTACGCGCCGTGATTTGCTGGTAGTCGTTGTCGCAGGCATATTGGGCATAACAGGCATCACTGGTTGTGCAAAAGGTGTCGTTGATGCCGCAGTATCACGACTTTGCTCTAACATCGCTGCCGCACGCTGATTCAGTGTCGCACGATCTGTTCCGACAACAACAGGAGCCTCAGCTGGACACATTTCACCCAAACTTACGGTATTGCCCTCATTAAGCTCAAGATCATTGCGTATGTCATTGCGCCGCAATCCCATAAAGTCAAGTAACTTACCCATCCCTGCATAGGTACGCAGATACGCAAAAGACAAATCAACATCGTTATTAACCATTGCCCGACGTGCGTTCATCAATTCATTTTCGGTATCAAGTACGTCAAGCAAGGTGCGTTGTCCGATGTTGTATTGCTCACGATAAGCATCACGAGTGCGTTCGAGCAGTGAGACTTGATTTTCGACGTGTCCCAACACTTCCCGTAAACGAGAGGTATCGTTATAGGCAATGACCAAGGTCTGACGAATATCGCGGCAAGCTTTTTCCCGCATATCTAGCGCGATATTTTTGCGTTCGGCAAACTGGCGCATACGTGCCATGTCGCTTCCACCATTGAAGATGTTGTAAGACAACACAGCTTCAATCAAACTGGTATTACGGCGATAATTGCCACCAACGTAATTGCTGTTACTACTCAGATTTCCACGAATATCAAGACGAGGCACAAAGGCAGCACGCTGTGCTTCCAACTCATAATAAGCTGCCTCAATATTTTCTACCGCAGCCCGCATTGCTGGGTTGTTACGGAAAGCGACCTGTAGAGCTTCTCCTGGATGGCGCGGCATAGCAGCAGATAAACCCGTCGGGCCATACATCATCTTGGGAGGTTGCTCACCAACAAGCCGTTGATAACGCGCACTTACATCATGCAAGTTCGCTGTTTCTGTTGCCAAATTAGTTTCGGCTAACGCCAAACGGCTAGCAGCCTGATCCAAGTCAACTCGGCGACCAACGCCTTGTTGTACGCGTTGTGCCAGTTGCTCATAAGTCGCACGATGTAAAACATAACTATCTTCAGCTAACGACAAAAACAAACGATAGCGGATTACATCGTAATAAACTTTAGACACTTCCATTGCCGTGCTTTCAGAAGCATCCAGCAATTCGTAATAACGGGTTAACTTTGCTTTACCTAATCGCTTTACTTGATTACTGGTCGCAAACCCATCAAATACCATTTGTCGTAAATCAGCACCCAGCGTATTGCGAGTCCAACTGGATGGAGTGTTGGGCTGTGTTGGGGGAACAGTTGCAGACTCTCGCCCAATCCCCGCATTAACATCAATCTTCGGAAAAAACTGACCGCGCTGCACATCAACTTCTTCTTCGGCGGCCCGGAAAACATGCCAGCGTTGCTGCACTTCAGGGCTAGTTAACATGGCTTTCTGAATAGCCTCTTTCAGTGTAATCTGCTGCTGACCATAAGCCGTACTAGCCAATAGGCTAAGTGCCAAAGTGATATTAGTGATTAATTTGCTCATTGTGGCCCTGTGCTTCCGAGCGATAAAGACCGACAGATTGTACACTACGATTTTAGCAAACGCACAAAGGATTTCTCCGCGTTTAGTAAGTATTTCATTGTTTTAACAGGATAACTTTTGGACTTCCGCAACTTGTTTTTCTCCCGTGTAAAAACAAACACAAAGGGTAACAATTATCGAGAAGGTTTTTTCTATTTACCCTTAGCCATTTATGTTTACATCATTGCCACCTGCGTTGCTGTTGCCCTAGATTTAAATATGCTTGAACGGAGTTTTTCGACACGATTTGGAAATACCCGACTTAATTTTTTAAAAACATGGGAACAAGTTGTAATTACAGCAAATGATTTTCCTACACCAGAAAAACTGCGGGTTGCGAATGATTTTTTTAATCAAAATATCTACTTTTCTGACGATTGGGCGGTCTGGGGACAAAATGATTATTGGGCAACCCCACTTGAAACACTTGCGAAAGGGCGCGGGGATTGCGAAGATTTCGCTATTGCCAAATATTTCTCACTTAAAGCCATGGGCATCCCCGTATCACGTTTGCGTCTAGTCTATGTCAAAGTCACGCAAATGGGGCCTGCAGGCCCTGTGGTACAGGCACATATGGTTTTAGCGTACTATCAATATCCGGGAGCAGAGCCACTTGTGTTGGACAATATCAATCCGAAGATTTACCCTGCATCACAACGCACTGATCTTGTACCCGTTTATAGTTTCAATAGTGAGGGTATTTGGCAGGGCACTGGTAACCAAGTCGCGAACGGACAACTTTCGCGCCTCCAAGACATGCTCACTCGTGCACGGATGGAAGGTTTTTACTAGACTATTTTTGTTGATCTAAGCAGCAGGCCATTATGTCCCTTATCAGACAGCTTTGGCTGGCGGTTATTGCCAGCACCCTTATTGCCTTCTCAGGTAGTTTTATTGTCAGTATGTTGACAGCACGCAACTATCTAGAGAAACAACTCAGTACCAAAAATGCTGACAATGCATCCTCTTTAGCCTTGTCAATTACGCAATTGCCCAAAGACCCTATCACGATAGAGCTACAAGTGTCCGCTCTATACGATAGTGGGCAGTATGAGCTAGTTCGGTTAACAGCACCGGATGGCAAGGTTTTGATTGAAAAGCAAAACAGTAAAGAAAGCCCTAATGTTCCAGCTTGGTTCATCAAGTTATTCCCTATCGTTTCTTATCCAGGGACAGCACAAATCTCTAATGGGTGGTCACAGTTTGCACAGATTGAACTAGTAAGCCATAACCGCTATGCCTATCAAGAACTTTGGCGAGGTGGTATCAAACTCTTACTGTGGTTTGTGGTGGGTGGGGCACTCATCGGCCTGATCGGAACATTCATTATTCGTGGCCTACGTAAACCATTAAATGCGGTCGTATCGCAAGCAGAGGCAATCAGTCATCGGCGTTTTAATAAAATCGCCATTCCTCGCACTCCAGAGTTGAAAAGCGTCGCAGAGGCAATGAATACGATGGTAGAGCGTTTACAAGCTATGTTTAATGAGGAAGGCAAACGCTTAGAACAAGTACGGCAAGAGGCCAATTTTGATAAATTAACCTCCCTCGCCAATCGCTCTCACTTCTTAAACCAACTCGAAAGTGTATTAATTGCTGATGAATCACACCCAGAAGGTTTAGCTGTTTTGTTACGAGTAGGAGAGCTGACCGAAATTAACCGGCAACATGGGCGTGAGACCTCTGATGATTTATTGCGGCAAACTGGCAGTTTGCTGACAGAAATTGCTGGAAAGCATGTGCATGGGCTTGCAGGGCGTTTAAATGGTGGTGACTTCGCTTTATTGTTGCCAAACGTACACAGCACAGACGAAATTGGCAGCAATCTGATGGCTGGAATGCGCAATCTAGGAATTGTTATTTCCCTTAATGGCCTTGCCACAGCCTGTGCAGGTGTCAGCCCATATCATCAAGGCGACTCCATCAGCAATTTGCTGGGACGGTTGGATGAAGCATTAGCGACGGCAGAAAACCAAGGGGCTTGGTCATGGAGTGAAGTCACTCCTGCAACGAATATTAGCCATCCTGCCAACCAAACTGAATGGCATCGTTTCTTGCAAGCGGCAGTTCAAGAAAATCGCCTCCGCCTTGTGCGTTTCCCCTTGGTTGATGCAACCCAACAATTATTACACTATGAATGCCCACTACGTTTGCAGTTGAAGGAAAGTGAAGAGTGTTTGACTGCTGGGGTATTCATGCCAATGGCAACTCGCCTTAATATGACGGGGCAACTAGATTTGGCCGCAATTCGTTTGGCTTTTGCCAGAATTCGTGAAGACAATGTCGATGTGTCAATCAATCTTTCTAGTGAGTCGTTGGGGAGTCGTCAATTCACTTTGTCTCTGTACCAAGTGTTACTAGAGCACCAAGATATTTGCCAACGTCTCTGGCTCGAAATTCCAGAAAGTGGGGCATTTCGGCAATTTCAAGCCTTCAAAAAATTCTGTTTGGAAATGCAGCCTTTAGGTTGCAAGGTTGGGATTGAGCATTTTGGGCATCAATTTAGTGGAATTGGACAATTGCCCGGTTTAGGGCTGGATTTCTTGAAGATTGAGAGCAGCTTTATTCGCAATATTGACCAACAAGAAGGTAATCAGACGTTCTTGAAAGGTGTATGTACAATCGCTCACAACATTGGCCTTAAGGTATTTGCAGAAGGCGTACAAAATGAGCAAGAAATTGCTACATTGTTGGCTTTAGGATTTGATGGCATGACTGGCCCTGGTGTAACAG
>CAZOBT010000144.1:0-6213 GCA_964578025.1 uncultured Rhodocyclaceae bacterium
CCATTGCCGCGCGGGGCTTAAGCCTTGCGGCAGCGCAAAAATCCCGGCGCATAAGAGCAAGGCACACACCACCACGGCAGCGGCAACCCCAAGCCATTGCATTACCACCAAAGACAAGGTGAGCGAACCCAGAAACGAGCCTAAAGTCGACCAAAATAAGGCTTGCCCACTCGCTTCACCGACCCGTTGATGTTGCGATAAATTGGTCAAAATCGGCACGGTTTGCCCGAGCAAATAGGCCAAGGGCGCGAGAATGCCGCCAATAAACAGCAAATAGGCAAACGCCGTCGGCAAGTGGATAAACAAACCATCTAACACTGGACGCGCCAGCCCCAACCCTGCCAACGCCGCCGCCAGCAAAAAATTCCGCCGCACCCGCGCCAAAAACTCCCCCGCCACCTTTGCTCCAGCGGCATAGCCCAAGGCCAAGGCCAGCAGAAAAAAGCCGATGGTGGGCGCAGTCACCACAATCGAACTCCCCATATGCGGCACCAACCGCCGCAAGCCAATCACCTCCGCCCCTAAAGAACAAAATCCTTCAATAAAAACAATAAAGTAAATCAGGCGAGCAGGCATATAAAAACCTTAGGGGAGTGGGAAATAATCGGAAATTTCAGACCAAATCAAAAAATAGCTAAAAAACAATGTCCAATAGGCTATATAGAAAACAGACCAAACCCCTACTCCATCTCCCGTAACTTATCGACCGCTTCGCCGAGGCGTTTTACGGGGGTGATTTCTAGGCCGGGGATGGGGGTGCGGGGCGTGTTGGCTTCGGGGATTAGGGCGCGGGTGAAGCCGAGTTTGGCGGCTTCTTTTAGGCGTTCTTGACCACGGGGGGCGGGGCGGATTTCTCCGGCGAGGCCGACTTCGCCAAAGACGATGAGTTTGGCGGGTAAGGGGCGGTTGCGTAGCGAGGACATGATGGCGAGGAGCACGGCGAGATCGGCGGCGGGTTCGCTGATTTTGACCCCGCCTACGGCATTGACAAACACATCTTGGTCAAAACAGGCCAGATTGGCATGACGATGCAGCACCGCGAGCAACATTGCCAAACGTTGCGCATCCAAACCGACGGTGAGGCGGCGGGGATTGCCGTGGGCTTGGTCGACGAGGGCTTGGATTTCGACCAACAGCGGGCGCGTGCCTTCTTGCGTCACCAAGACACACGAGCCGGGAATCTCTTGGTCATGCTGCGACAAGAAAATCGCCGAGGGGTTATTTACGCCTTTTAAGCCCTTATCGGTCATGGCAAACACCCCCAATTCATTCACCGCACCAAAGCGGTTTTTGCAAGCGCGAATCAAGCGGAAGCTGGAATGGGTGTCGCCTTCAAAATACAACACCGTATCAACAATATGTTCCAAGACCCGAGGCCCCGCCAACGCTCCGTCTTTGGTCACATGCCCGACCAAAATCACGGTAATGCCAAGCTGTTTGGCAAGGCGCGTTAAATGCGCTGAACATTCGCGCACCTGTGCTACTGAACCGGGGGCGGAGCTAAGTTGCTCTGACCATAGGGTTTGAATCGAATCAATCACCGCGACTTGCGGGCGTTCGGCTTGCAGCGTGGCAAGGATTTTTTCGAGGTTAATTTCGGCTAACAGCGGCAATTGCGCCGTCTCTAGTGCCAAACGTCGCGCCCGCAAAGCGACTTGTTCGCCGGATTCTTCACCCGTGATGTATAGGACTTTCTCGTTTTGCGAGAGCAAGGACAGGGCTTGTAAAAGCAGCGTACTTTTACCAATCCCCGGATCACCGCCAATCAAGACCACGCCACCAGGAACAAGCCCGCCGCCCAAGGCGCGGTCAAACTCGCCAATCTGCGTACTAATGCGCACCGTCTCTTTGGCCTCAATCTCTGCCAAATTCTGCAAGCGCGTTGGGGGCGCAAGGGATTCAAAGCGGTGATTACTCGGTTTATCGGCAACGCTTTCGACCAAACTATTCCACGCATCACACGAAGAACATTGCCCCTGCCATTTCGGAGAAATCACCCCACATTCTTGGCAGACATAAACGGTTTTTGCTTTTGCCATGATGCAACCCTTACACGCACAGATTCAACAATAAATTGAAAAATAATAGACCAAATTAAAAATCAGCCAATTAAGAACGTCCAACTTGTCTAATTGTGTAATAGACCAAATTAGAGCAACTTAAATCGCTCTACGCCCCTGCCGGGTAATAACGGGGGACGCGGGGGGCGAGGGCGCAGAAGAGTTCATAGCTGATTGTTCCGGCGGCATCGGCGACGGCATCGGCATCGACCGTGCCGCCTTTACCTGCCCCCCACAACGTGACAGGTGCGCCAATATCGGCTTCGGGGATGTGGCTGAGATCACAGGCCAACATGTCCATTGAGACGCGGCCTAGGGTCTGTGTGGCAACGCCTGCCACGGCGAGCGGTGTGCCTGTGGGCGCGTGGCGGGGATAACCATCGGCATAACCACAGGCGACAATCCCCACGCGGCACGGTTTATCCGCGACAAATGTCCCGCCATAACCAAGGCGTTGCCCCGGCGCAAGGGTTTGCACGCCAATAATCGCACTTTGCAAACTCATCACTGGCTGCAAATCCAGCGCGGCGGCGGTTTGCGTGCCATTGGCTTGATAGGCAAACGGGCTACCGCCATACAACATAATGCCGGGGCGCACCCACGTATTTTCCAAGTCAGGAAAACGCAAAATCGCCGCCGAGTTTGACAACGTAATCGCCGTGATGTTTGCTCCGGCAACGCTTGCAGCCACGCGCATTGCCTGAAACGCCGCCAGTGGCTCGGTAATGCCCCGTTCGCCATCGGCATCGGCAAAGTGCGTCATTAAGGTCAAATCATCTTGCCCTAAGGCGGCTAAACGCGCCAAGACCTGCGGTAATTCGCTGGCGGTAAAGCCTAAGCGATTCATCCCGGTATTGAGCTTGATAAACAAAGGGATAGCGTTTTTTGCTGGCTGGCTTTGGCCAAGGAAGCTTTCTAACCACGCCAGTTGCACTTGGCTATGTAAGACGATGGATAAGTTGTATTCGGCAACTAAGGGTAATTCGGCGGGGGCGAATACGCCTTCGAGCAACAAAATCGGCTGTTGTAACCCGGCACGACGCAAGGCCATCGCGTTACCAATTTCTAATAAGGCAAACCCATCGGCATCACGCAACACATGCGTCACCCATGTTTGCCCATGCCCATAGGCATCGGCTTTCACCACGGCAAAAGCGAGGGCGTTGGGACAGAGTTGTTTGACCCGTTGGTAGTTATGGCGTAAGGCGGCGGGGGAAAAGGTGCAATGAATCGGGCGTGCAGAAAGGGCGGGGTAAAGTGTACTGGTCATGAAAATTCACATTAAAAAATAAATTCGCGCAGCTTTTGTTTAGTAAAAGCGACAAAGGTAGTGACTAAGCGCGAACGAAATTTGTCTTCGGCACTGATAAAGGCCAGTTGGCGTTTCAAGGGTGGCTCAAGCGGCACAGCGACTAAGCTGCCCAGTTGTTGTTCTTTGGCAAAGGCAATGCTGGGTAAGACCGCAAACCCCAAGCCCGTACTGACCACCCCTTTTAAGCTTTCGGTACTGCCCAGCTCCATCAAGGTTTTCAGTTTGTCCAAGGCAACCCCTGCGGCAAGAAAATAGGCATCGGTGACTTCCCGTGTTCCCGAACCGGGTTCACGCGCAATAAATTCGTATTCCAACAAGGCTTTCGGGCTAATCGCGCTCATCCCGGCTAAGGGGTAATCCGGGGCACAGACGACTTGTAATTCATCACTGCAACATGGATCAAGCTGTAAATTGGGCAAATGCGTCGCAGATTCGACCAAACCAATCTCTAACTTACGTTCGGAAATTTGCTTTTCGATATGACTGGAATTACCGACCAAAATACGGGGGCGCACCTGCGGGTAGAGGGCGTTAAAGTCTCGCAAAATCGGGGGCAAAAAATATTCGGCAATCGTACTGCTTGCCCCGAGCAGCAATGTGCCACGCATTTCCCCCATTTGTTCGCTTAAGCGGCTTTCTAATTCTTGATGCAGCGACAGAATTTTTTCTGAATAGGCCAAGACCATTTCCCCCGCTGCTGTCAGCGCGATACGCCCATGATTGCGTTCAAATAAGCGGGCGTTGTATTGCTCTTCTAACTGGCGAATTTGAAAAGTCACGGCAGGTTGCGTCATGAGTAAGGCTTCGGCAGCACGGGTAAAACTCAGATGCGTCGCCACCGCACGAAATACTTGCAAACGCCGATCTGCCATTGGGCTAACTCCATTTTTACCGATTGGGGAGGCGCAAGGATAACTCGGAGTGCGCCCCACACAAAAATATCAAGAATCCGTGGTATAACGCCGAGCACGATAACAACCAGCCGAGACAAAACGTGCCTTTTGGTTTTTACATCATTATGGCAGCGCAGTTTTTTTCTGCCCTTGCCGACAATGCCTTGCTCATCGCGGCGATTGCTGCCTTACGCGAAATGCAAGCTCCGTCCGAATATGAACCTTTATTAAAAACATTCTTCACCTTGTCGTATGTCGTGTTGGCGGCGTTTGTCGGGGCATTTGCCGATTCCATGCCCAAAGGCAAGGTGATGTTGATTAGCAACGCAATTAAGATCGTTGGCTGTAGCTTGATGTTCTTTGGCTTACATCCCCTTGCGGCATATGCGGTCGTTGGTTTGGGAGCAGCGGCCTATTCACCTGCTAAATACGGCATTCTTACTGAATATTTACCCGCCCGCCTCTTGGTCGTAGCGAATGGCTGGATTGAAGGCTTAACGGTGGGGGCGATTATCCTTGGCGTGGTCTTTGGCGGCGCGTTGATCCGCCCCGAAGTGGCGCAACATTTACTCAGTTTTGATTTGCCCTTGATTGACACTGGCCTTGATACACCGGGTGAAATGGCGGTTTTGGTCATTGGTCTGTTATACATTATTGCGGCAACGTTCAATTTATATGTCCCCGATACTGGGGTCGATCATAAGCAATTAAAGAAAAATCCGTTCTTCCTGATTCATGAATTTAACCACTGCCTTGCCCTACTGTGGCGCGACAAATTAGGCCAAGTCTCGCTAGCCGTAACCACCTTGTTTTGGGGAGCGGGGGCGACCTTGCAATTTATTGTGATTAAGTGGGCGGAAGTGGCCTTGCAGCTTGATCTGTCCAAGTCCTCAATGTTGCAAGGGGTGGTAGCAATCGGGGTGGCCTTGGGGGCGGTAATTGCAGCAAAACGGATTACCTTGCGCAAATCGGTCAAGGTGATTCCCTTAGGCATTGCGATGGGGATCATCGTCTTAGCCATGAATTTGGTCACAGACATGATGATTGCTATTCCCTTGCTCATTTTAATCGGGGGTTTATCTGGCTTCTTTGTCGTACCCATGAATGCCTTGTTGCAACACCGTGGGCATATTTTGATGGGGGCAGGGCACTCGATTGCGGTACAAAACTTTAATGAGAACCTGTCAATTCTGATCATGACTGGCTTGTACTACTACATGATCAAACATGATGTCTCGATTTATACCGTAGTGATTATGTTTGGCTTATTTGTCAGTGCGGCGATGTACTTAGTGAAACGCCGCCATGAAATGAATCAGCGTGAACGTGATGATGTCTGCCATTTAGACGATACGACACATCATTAAAGGCTGGCACATTTAAAGGCTTAACACATCGCAGAAGAACTCGGTGTAAGGTAAGCGAAATCCGGCGGCGTTGGGATGTCCCCCGCCGCCGTAGTTTTTGGCTAAATCGGCAACATTGACCTTGCCATTGGCACGTAAAGACACCTTGACTTCGCCATCATTGGCAAAATGCCACGTTAAGCCAAAGGTAGAGCTTTTTTCGCATAACAAATGCCCTAACTCTGAGGCAAATACTGGCGGCGCGTTAACCGCTAACCCTTCCCACACGCGATAGCACACATCATCGACCACCACAAACGGCAAACCGTGGCGACTGGCTTGTAAGGGGTCAATACATTCACCGCGCAGTTGTACGCGGCATACCATGCTGCCTTCGCTTAAGTTTTTGACTTCAGAGAGCAAAAATTGCTGCATCGCCTGTCCATCGGCAATCAAGTCTTCGTAATCAGGATCAAGCTCTGCCAACGTCAATAAGCGATCCCATGCCACAAAATCAAAAGCGTGTTGCCGCAAGGCTCGACAAAAATACGTGCTATCGGGTAACGCCGATCGCCACATATCGCGGTCAGCAATTAAATTTA
>CAZOBT010000145.1:0-6212 GCA_964578025.1 uncultured Rhodocyclaceae bacterium
GGTTGGGCTTCGCGACGAAGAGCTTTTTGAAAACAAAATCGTTTTTTGGATCAAGCAATTCGTACTTGATATTTGGGTTGATGCTGGGATTAGTCGCAGACATGGCAAGCCTTTTATGACAAAGGCTTTATTCTAACTTTTGCCACAGAAAAAATGCTATGAAAATAATTTCACATCCCCCATAGCCCGGGGAAAGCTGAGTCACCACAATCAGAAAAAATTCAAGACCAAATAAAAAAGCCACCCTAAATTTCTGGGTAGCGTCTTTTTAAGGGCTGCTATTTTTGATAATGAAAACGGCAAGCCACAATATAAATTTGCCCATCCTCAGGCAAATACACGAGCCGATGTTCCCGCGTAATCCGCCGTGACCAAAATCCACTTAAATCACCTAATAAGGGTTCGGGTTTGCCTGTACCACGAAACGGGTCTTGGCTACATTCTTTTAATAAGCCATTGATTTCGGACAAGATTTTCACATCATTTGCTTGCCAATACAGATAGTCATCCCAGGCTTGCGGTGTCCAAGAATATAAGCAAACCTTGGCCTCTTCTTTATTTTTTTGCTTGGTTTTACGGCTGTGGCTCATGCTGAATCAACTCGCGTGCTTGTAATTTCCCTGCCCGTAAATTGGCAATAGAAGCGCGTAAATGCGCCGCATTTGCCGCATTTCCCAGCAAATAAAGCGTTTCCTGTATCTGATTGAAATCGGTCAGCGAAAGCATCACCACATGTTCCCCATTTACCCGTGTAATCACGGCGGGATCATGATCCTGACACACCCCATCCATCACCTTCTTCAAGCTAGAACGGGCTTCACTAAAGGTCAAAACATTCATCACTTTTCCTTTAACTATCAGCAAAACGATTATTGTACATAATCCTGTACAAAATTAAGCCAGAACTTGCTAATCCACCAATAAGCACCTGCGGGCAAGCGCGATCGCCAATCTAGGCTTTTATTTTGGCTTTCCATTACACTTTACCCGCTCTTTCCACCCTCTCCGCCCTCTCTGTGATTGCTCAAGGTCATATTATGCGCTCCCGTTTTTTGCCCTATTTGTCTTGCTTATGTTTGCCAATATTCTTCGTGGCATGTTCTAAATCCGAGATTACTCCGGTAATGGATCGGGTACGGATGGAACAAAGCCAACGTCAGGAAACCGCTGCTCCACCACCGCCCGCGATGTTTGCCAAAATGAGTCAAGATGCTGTCATGGCGAATGCGCCCAATGCCGAACCTTCTGCCGCAGGGGTGGCGGTAACACAGCGGTTTATTGCCATGCGCCATAGTTTCCGTTTGGAAACGCCGGATGAAGCCAGTTTGCCGCAGGCTTGGCAACGCATTGCTGATTTTTGCCAAGCACAGCCTTGTGAAATGCTCTCTGCCTCTTTGCAGCAAAAAACCGAGGATTCTGAGCCTTTCGCCGCGCAATCCCTACGCCTTGCCCCTACGAGTTTGCCTTTATTGCAAAAGCAACTCGAAGAGCTGGGGAAAATCGTGAATCATCAAAGTGATAGCGAGGACAAAACCGCTGAAGTCGTCGATACCGAAGCGCGTTTACACAACCTCAGTGAACTCCGTAACCGCTTGCGCCAAATGCTGACCACGGCGCGGGGCAGTATTAAAGACATGGTGGAACTTGAGCGGGAATTAGCGCGGGTGCAAACCGAGTTAGATAGCGCGACCACTTTACGCAAGCAATTAGCGAATCAAACCGAAAAAGTGGCGGTCGATATTAACTACCAAGTTCGCCGTTCGGTAGTCAGTACGGGAGCTTTCGCTCCCTTCTGGGATGCGTGCCGTAATGCTGGCTTTACCTTAGCGCAAAGTTTGGCCTCTTTACTTAATTTCATCATTGCAACCTTGCCCTGGTTGATGATTCTGATTCCAAGCTTCTTTGGTCTACGTAAAGCCAAACGCTGGTGGCAAGGGCGGAAGACGGAGGCTTAGGCTTAATCGCTTAACGGTGCGAATAAGGCAGCAAGATCGGCATCACTGAACTTGCTGCCACCTTCATGATCTTCACTCAAGATACTGGCGGCTAAATCGGCTTTCTTTTCTTGCAAGCTTAGGATTTTTTCT
The DNA here is from genome assembly GCA_964578025.1 of uncultured Rhodocyclaceae bacterium. Taxonomy (GTDB): domain Bacteria; phylum Pseudomonadota; class Gammaproteobacteria; order Burkholderiales; family Rhodocyclaceae; genus CAZOBT01. The sequence continues at coordinate 2,088 of CAZOBT010000145.1, forward strand.
TCAATGCTGCCTGCAATCACCAGCTTATACACAAAGACTTTCTTGGTTTGCCCAAGGCGATGCGCTCGGTCGGTGGCTTGGTTTTCGACAGCGGGATTCCACCACGGATCGTAGTGAATCACGGTATCGGCTGCTGTTAAATTCAGGCCAACGCCGCCCGCTTTTAAGCTAATTAAGAAAATCGGCTTATCCCCTTCTTGGAAAGATTGCACTTCGGCTTCACGGTCTTTGGTATCACCAGTAAGCAAAGCAAACGCCAATTTATGTTTCTGTAATGCCTCGGCAATTAAGTCCAACATGCTGGTGAATTGCGAAAACACCAAGATTTTGCGCCCTTCTGCCACCATCTCCGGCAACATCTCCATCAACAAATCAAGTTTGGCGCGTTCCTTAACTTTGGCAGCGGCGGTACTTTTTAACAGACGTGGGTCACAACAGACTTGGCGTAGTTTTAACAAGGCATCCAAGATCACAATTTGGCTGCGTGCCAAGCCTTTGGCGGCAATTTCTTCGCGCACTCGCGCATCCATCGCACTACGCACGGTTTCATACAAATCACGTTGCCCTGCCGCCAATTCGACCGAACGCACAATCACTGTTTTTTCGGGCAATTCGCTAGCAACTTCCTCTTTATGCCGCCGCAAAATAAACGGACGGAGGCGATTGGCGAGAATCTCTCGGCGGACTTGGTTGCCTTGTTTTTCAATTGGGGTACGCCATGTTGTGCTAAAGGTTCGGCTATCACCAAGGAAACCGGGAAGCAAGAAATCGAATTGCGCCCACAATTCGCCTAAGTGATTTTCTAAGGGGGTGCCAGTTAAACATAAACGATGACGTGCGCTGAGTTCACGTACTACTTGTGCGGCTTGACTGGTGGCATTCTTCACGGCCTGTGCTTCATCCAAAATCAATAAATGGTAAGCCTGGGCTTTTAAGATTTCACGGTCACGCCATAGCAATGGATAGGTACTTAAACACACATCATGTTCGGGAATTTGCGCAAACCGTTCTGCCCGGTCTTTGCCATGCAAAGACAAAATACGTAACGCTGGGGCAAAGCGGGCGGCTTCGCGTTTCCAGTTAAATACCAAGGAAGTGGGCAAGATCACCAAACAAGGACGATCCAAACGCCCCGCCTCTTTCTCTAACAAGATATGCGCCAAGGTCTGTGCTGTTTTACCTAAGCCCATATCATCCGCCAAAATCCCCGCCAAATTATGTTGGCGTAGATATTGCAGCCATGCCAAACCTTCTTGCTGATAGGTGCGTAGTTGGATTTGTAAACCCTGTGGCGGGGCAATGGCTTGTACGCCACCTGCCTGACGTAAGGTGTGTGCTAATTCAACAATGCTTTGATTCCCATGAAATTGCCACCGCTCTTTATCCACCACATCAAGCAAGCGTGGGGCATCATGGAGTGGTACCGATAAACGGGGGACATTGGCATTAAATAAATCAACTAGCGTTTCTGCTAAGGGTTTTAAGCGGTTGGCTGTTACGCCAATTTTGCGTCCACTTTCGGACAACAAAATGATTTCTTCATCGGCCTTGATTTGTTGCAAAGTGGTTTTATCTAACCAACGTGGATCACGACGGAACAGGGCATAAAGTAGGGGAGCAAGCGGTAAACGCTCTCCATCCACCAGAATCCCCATATCCACACCTAGCCAACCCGCTTCTGTTTCATTTAGCTCTAATTCCCACGCGTCGACTGTTAATACCAAATGCCGAAAATCTTTCGGGATATGTAACACCCAGCCTTGTTGCCGCATTGTCTCCAGCGTGCCATCACTACATAGTTCTACCCATTTCTGGATGGATTCAAGATTAAGGAAGTGTGTGCCTTGCAGTTCTTGCGGGTTTAGGTCAACTAATTCACGCAAGCTGAAGGGTAAGAAGCCCCACGCTTTTAAGCGCGATAGCCATTTTTCTTCGGCGTTACGTTTAGGTAAGAGTTTGACAAAGCTACCATCGGCACACCTAATAAAACCTGGCTCGGTAAACGGTGAGACTTCGATATCGCCATATAAAAAACTCAAGCTGGCAAGGTCATATAAAGGTCGCTCGCCACGCAGTGTTGTCTCAGCGAAACCATACAGTCGATGAGGGACGATCCTGCCAACTGTCACTGTTGAGAAGCGCAATACCGGCACGGGTGACGTTTTGATTTCGCGCACCTTATTTAGGTAATCCATCGTAGGTAAAGGCACTTGTGGCAACAAGCGTTGTATGGCAGCGGCAATCTTAGGTTGCTCTTTGGTCGTTAAAGGCGGCAACTGGGCTAAATGCTGCAAAACCTTCCCGGTGAGTGAAGCGTGTTCTACCAAGCCAATTTGATAAGTGTTGCTATCAATGTATTGCAGTGGATTCATGGGAATGACTACGCTGGCCTCGGGCTGAGTCACAAGGCAAGAAAGTAAAGAGCCATCTGTTTGTATTTCCCACGCAAGCTGGCACTGGCGTGGTGTGCCACGATGTAAAGCTTGCCACGGATGCGAAAGATCGTTTGCTGTATGGCTAAAATAACAACGCCCAGTCGCAATAAGCGCATCAAATAAGCGCGGCATATCAGCATGTTGCCAAAACTGGAGTTCGTTATCGGCATAATCCAAACTCTTATTGATCTTGGAAAGCAACGCCAATATGTACAAGTCATCACCATTCACAAAACTTGGCGGTGACGACAAGGCGCGGTCGATATTATCCCAAGGAGTCAGATTGCATTGGACTTCACCTGTTGTTGTATTCGGTTTGATGAGTCCTTTGTATATCAGAATTTCAGGGAATCCAGTGCCAGGCTCTGCGTATAAAACGTAATACAACATCGTGCTAGGGCTAGCTTTTTTCTTCGCTTTCCCCTGCGCTACCAGCTCGCTTGGTTTTTGCTGCAATCCCTCAAGTTGCTCAATCCAATCGCTTGTCCAATCCCTTGGATTTTCTAGTTTTACCCCAAGGTTTTTCAACATTGCCAACAGCTCCTCATCACCCTTAGGCATAGGGTTGCCATCGATCAACGATGCAAGTTTATTGGCTAATGGCATTAAGTTGGGTGGCAACATGCTCTTCAGCGTACTTTCTGTTGAGGATTGTTGTTGCAGTATGGTTAACGCCAAGGCTGCCGCATGTTTACAACCCAAACCAACAGGACAAGAGCATACTCCATCAAGCGATAATCGACCACTATCAGAGTAATCAACCACATACAAATCCACCTCATAAGGTGTACGTGCTGTCCCTTTGACCTGCGCACTAAAGCGATTCTCTTCAGGGAAAAACTCTATATCCTGCATTTTTCCCACATAAGACTTAGCGCGTTGTAAGGTCGCTGTATCAAAAGCGTCATTGATCAGGTGTTGAGTAATTAAGGGGATGCTCATGATAGAAATTGTCTGCGTTGCAGAATGCGATGGAGAGAAAAGGCAAGCAGTGTACGTCAAGAATATCTAAGGTTAAAGCTACGCAGGTTCAGGTTGCTGCTGCTGGTGGAGGTGAAAAATATCATTACAGAAAACGCGGTTAAAAATAAGTCACTGCTTCATGCTGGGCGCGATATTGATACACAAGCAATGCTTAAAACATGGGGAGGGAAGGTGGATTTGTTGCAGATTACTGACTTCAGTACCGTGATTTTGCGCGGTGGGCGTGAGGGGCAAATGTTGGTGTTGATTCCGTCGCTGCAACAAGGGCAAGTTATTTGGCAATGCGTGGGCGGATCGCAGCACGCAATGCCGAAGCCATGCAGATAAAAGCCCTATCTGCTTATTTTCCTAAGGCTTATCCCTCATGCCCTGAACCAAGCTGCCGACCTTGGCGGGCTTCTTGGATGAGGTGGGCTAGTCGCCCACGTTCTTCATCGCTTAACTTCGCAATCTTTTTCTGCCATGCATATTGGCGATAGTTAGCACGAACAAATTCCCAGCCGAGCGGGCCATAGGCATCAACCCCAGATTTCAGCTTTGGAATGTTATAGACCACTTGGCGGAATTGTTCCCATTCTAGACTTTGTAATTGGCGTTCTAAGTCGGCAGGGTCGATGCTGTTTTGTTGCGCTAACTGCATAGGCGGGGTACGTGGGCTGGCTTCGGTTTTTGCCCAAGCAGGTAGGCTGACCGTGCTGAATATCCC
>CAZOBT010000146.1:0-3216 GCA_964578025.1 uncultured Rhodocyclaceae bacterium
ATGAGCATGGTCTTTTGCCCATGCTAATAAGGCGGTTTTGATTGCGGCAATTTGTTTGGCTTGCGCCTCTGGCTCACTACCTGCGCGGAAGAGGCGCAGGGTTTGTGGATACCACGGGCTATCGTCCCGTTCGGCTAACCATCGCCAATCCACGCCATAACGCGGCAGAATGACCCAACAAGGTACGCCTAATGCCCCGGCAAGGTGGGCGATAGCCGTATCAACACAAATCACTAAATCTAACTGCCGCATAATTGCCGCCGTATCGGCAAAATCTTGCACTTCTGCCCCTAGGGGCAAGATTGGCTGTCCCGCTGGGGGCTGCGCCGCCTCACTCTCGCCTTGGCCTTTTTGCAAGCTGATAAATTCAATGCCCGGTACATCCCACCAGGTGGCGAGGTGCGATAGATGCGGGATGGAGCGATAGGCATCATTTCTATGCTCACGATTACCCTTCCACACTAGACCAACTTTTAAATTACTAGATTTTGTATGTTGAATAAGCTTACTCTTCCAAAAGACCAAACGTTCTTCTGGTACGTTTAAATACGGAAGCTGGGTAGGAATGTCGGCAAGGCTAAGGGTTTGACACACACGAGGCAAATCTAAAATTGGTAGCCAGAAATCACAGCGCAGCAGCTCCATTTCGTTACGGGCAGCAATCACCACATCTGCCCCACAGCCCGCGCTAAACAAGGTATGGAGTTCTGGCTTACAGACTAAAACAATCTGACTGACCCCTTGTTGGCGTAACACCGCGCAATAACGGACGAATTGAATCTCGTCGCCAAAGCCTTGTTCTAGCCACACCATCAAGCGTTTGCCTTGCAAGGCTGTGCCGGGTGTCCATATCGGGAAAGGCAAGTTAGGCAACAAGGTGACTGGGACTTTGCGCCGGGGATCATAGCGGGCGGTATACATCGCCCAAGCTTCGGTAAATTTACCTTGTGCCAGCAGTGTCATGCTCAGGTTATACAAGGTTTCCGGGACATCGGGACGTAGGTACAACGAGGTACGGTAGGCAATTTCAGCTTCTATTAAATGCCCCCGGTTTTGGTAGAGCGTGCCTAGGTTGTAGGGATACGTTCCTTCCGTGGGCGCAAGCTCACATGCGGCTTGATAAGCCAAGATTGCTTGCTCAGTGTCTCCTCGTGTCTGTGCCGCCATCGCAAATTCATTGGCGGCGTTAGCATTGGCAAAAATTGGCAGTGGCGATGTACTCGTAACGGCTGTATGGGCTAAGGAGGGGCTGAGTGTGTGACCGAATGGTTCTACTTTTTCTGCTAGCCATGTCCTTAACGCATGACTAACCTCGGTAACGAGTGCCTCCCAACGGGTATTGACATCTGTCGGGCGAAACAGTCGCATATGTTCGGGATACCACGGGCTTTGTTCCCCAGCAATGCCCCATCGCCAATCGGTATGGATAGCAGGCAACATCACCCAACAAGGAATCCCCATTGCCCCCGCTAAATGCACAACGGATGTATCAACCGCAATTAGCAAATCTAATTGACTCAGTAGAGCCGCCGTATCGGCAAAATCCGCCAGCTCATGCCCTAGGGCTAACAGCGGCTGGCTGCCAGTTTGCTCGGCGTGCTTCGCTTCTTCTTCTCCCTCCCCCTTTTGCAGACTGATAAAGCAAGCTTCCTCGCCGACCGCTTCCCACAATGGGGTTAGGGTGGCGAGATTGGGTAGCGAACGATTGGCATCGTTACGATGTTTCGGGTTGCCTTTCCAGACCAACCCGATTTTTAGCTTGGCGGGAGTATTGTTCGCTGGCGTAGCAAACGACTCAAGGCGGCTACGCCAGATGCTTTGGCGTGCTGGATCGGCCTGTAAGTAGGGAATGGCGGTGGGGAGGGTATGTACCTCTGCGCCACAATGCCACGGTAAATCAAGGGCAAAATCCCAATAGTCATGGCTAGGGAATACCATGCCCTTTTGATACAGCAATACGGTATCGGCACAGTGATTGGCAATAAATAACGCTTGTAGGGGGGCGGCACATAGCAAGGTGATTTTTGCTGCACCTAGGCGGCGCAGTTCTTGTGTATAGCGTACTAATTGCAGCTCATCGCCTAAGCCTTGTTCTGGGATGATGAGCAAGCTTTTGCCCTGTAAATCCTCACCTTGCCATTGTGGGAAATCGATTTGGGGGCGCGAGAGGGCGAAACGGCGGCTTGGATCAAAGCGTGCCGCATAAAACGGCCATGCTTCGCCATATCGCCCTAAGCGCAACAATAACAAACCATATTGCAAACGGGTTTCGGCCTCGTCGGGGTGGGCAAGCAAGCCATCTTGGTATAGGGTTTCCGCTTCTTGATAGCGTTGTAAGTCGGTGAGTAACAACGCTAAGTTATTCAGGGCATTGTTGTGTTCACGCGAGTGGCTGAGTGCTTGGCGATAGGCCGCTTCGGCGCGGACTAAGTTTCTTTGGTGTTTATAGATATTGCCTAAATTGACCCAAGCCTCAGGAAGATTTGGGTGATATTGAATCGCCTGCCAATACAAGGCTTCTGCCGCAATCAAGTTTTCCTGTTCAACATAGATTAAACCTAGGTTATTTGCCGCTGCGTATTGTTGTGGGTAATACTTTAATGCGTGTTGATAAGCCGTAATTGCTTCTTTGGTGTTTTTAGTTTGTGTGGCTAACTCGCCCTTGCGCAACCAAATAAAGCCTAGTTGTTTTAATGCTTTAGGCGAGAGGGGATTTAGACTTAATACCCTATCAAAACAAACAATCCCTTCTTCATAATTATTGGTCTGGATATGTAATAGACCAAGATTAAAATAAGCATCCGAAAAATTTTTATCCTTCGCAATCGCTTGCTGGTAAAGGATTCTTGCCTCATCGTAACGCGCTTGTTTTTGCAAGACCAAGGCCAAATTGCTGTAGGCGGGAATAAACTCAGGAAAGCATTGCACCGCTTCCCGCCACAAACTTTCTGCCAGTATCAGATTTTGTTGTTCTAACGCCGTTGCGGCGGCAAGATTTAATACCTCACAATGCCGTGTGCCGCTTGCCAGCAATTCTTGGAGTAACTGTTGGGCAGAGACAAAATCCTGCCGGTTAAATGCGGCTAAGGCTTCGGGATAAAGGTTTGGGACAACAACAGGTGAATCGTTAGGCATAGCGCGGCAGACAGAAAAAATACAGGTCGCCTATTGTAGGAAAAAGCACAAATCTTGCTGCAAGCTTTACGCAAAATTACG
>CAZOBT010000146.1:3316-6198 GCA_964578025.1 uncultured Rhodocyclaceae bacterium
GTTGATTTCACTTCCCCCCAATTTGGCAGCGTTTATGACATTGCTAAAAAAATTGTGGGGTCGAAAATTGAGTATGACCAGCTTATTTTTGAGTTTAATTCTTGGGTACACGTTGGTTTAGCGGCTGATGGCAAAACACCACGGCGGCAAGCGTTATCCATCTTCAAAAGTGGCAACTACCTACCGGGCATCCTTCCCCCACCCGGCTCGCCCGCTCCGGCTACCTCAGCAACCCCAGCAAGCTCCAGCACAACGGCTGATCCTGCAATTTTGGCAATGTTTAAGCAGTAAAGCGTTAAAGAGCAGCCTTGCCGAACTAAGTCATCAACAGCCCAAAATCCCTGCATTGTGCAGGGATTTTTATTGGCAGCCTCTAGGTTTCAGGCTTATGAATCATGAGGGGGTGCGACAATTTGTCACTGTTCTTGCCCAACTCCTCCTCTTTACAATCCGCCCCCAATTTGCCAACCAAGCCTCAGTAGGTTTGTTGCCAAGATTTTTACTTAAAAATCAGAATATTAGGGGGTTGTATGTCGGGGAATTCTTTATTTCAACCAAAGCCACTTGTTGCCGCGTTAAGTTTGGCCTTGTGCCATGTCGCAGTGGCGCAGCAAAGCACGACACCAACCCTGCGGGAAGTGCAGGTTACGGACACACGCATTACCGCGTTAGAGGCGGCACAACAAGTCAGCAGTAATCAACTGGCAGCCCGCCGCGCCGCGACGAGCGATAGTGCCAGCTTGTTTAGCGATGTTCCCGGAGTCAATGTGTATAGCGCGGGTGGAGTGTCTGGTTTGCCTGTGATTCGTGGCCTTGCGGATGATCGTTTACGTATCAAGATTGATGGCATGGATTTGATTGCTTCTTGCCCCAATCATATGAATTCGCCTTTGTCGTATATTGATCCGAGCCAAATTGAAAATGCGAAGGTATATGCGGGGATTACTCCGGTTAGCTTGGGTGGAGATAGCTTGGGGGGAACGATTGTCGTTAACAGCAAATCCCCCAAATTTGCCGCACCGGGGCAAGGCACAGTAAGCGAAGGGCAAATTGGCGCGTTTTATCGCAGCAATGGCAATGCGCAAGGGGCAAATCTTTCTGCAACCTTGGCAACAGAAAATCTTAGCCTGAGCTATAGCGGAGCAACCGCCAAGTCGCACAATTACAAAGCAGGCGGCGATTTCAAAACACGCTATGACACAGGGGTTGCTGGACATACCTTGGCCTTAGATGAAGTCGGCTCAACCGCCTACAAAACAACGAATCATTTGCTTGGGGCAGCCGTAAAAAGCGGTAATCATTTGTTTGAGGCCAAAATTGGTGTGCAAGACATGCCTTATCAGTTGTACCCCAATCAGCGCATGGATTTGTTGAATAACGAGCAAAAGAGCTTCAATTTCCGCTATGCCGGGAACTATGACTGGGGCAAAGTCGAAGCCCGCGCCTATCATGAAAAAGTCGACCACTACATGAATTTTGGCGCAGATAAACAACTCATCTATGGCAATGCGGTGGGAATGCCGATGTACACCAAAGGCAAAACGACAGGTGCTGCGCTTCATACCAGCGTCGATTTGTCAGCCGCAGAAATCCTGCGTTTAGGCGCGGAATTACAACAATATCGCCTTGAAGATTGGTGGCCTGCGTCAGGAACGGGCGGCATGTCGCCATTGGCCTTTGAAAATATTAAGAATGGCAAGCGAGATCGCACGGCGGTCTTTGGCGAATGGGAAAAACGTTTTAGCCCACAATGGTTAACGTTGTTTGGGGCGCGTTATGAGCACGTTAGAACCGATGCCGATGCCGTGCATGGTTACGACAACCCCATGATGAATATGAATCAATTGGTGGATAAAACCGCGTTTAACAATGCCCAACGGAATAAAACTGACGACAACCTTGATCTGACCGCCCTTGCCAAATACACCGTGAGTGCAACACAAGATGTTGAATTTGGTTTTGCCCGTAAAGTACGTTCGCCCAATTTGTATGAACGTTATACCTGGTCAACCGCCTCCATGATGATGGTTATGAATAACACGGTGGGTGATGGGAACGGCTATGTCGGCAATGTGAACTTGAAGTCAGAAAAAGCACACACGGTGAGTGCGACTTTTGATTGGCATGGGGTGGAGCGTGATTGGGAATTTAAGGCCACCCCGTTTTATACCCATGTGACGGACTATATTGGGGCGGTGCGTTGTAGTACCGCAAATATGGGCGGTTGTCCTGCTACGGTGGCGAATACGAATGCCACAGAATTTACGCGTTTGCAATACGCTAACCAATCCGCTCGTCTGTATGGGATTGACCTATCCGGCAAAATGCCTTTAGGTAAAACGGCAATGGGTGACATCGGCGTAAAAGGCTTTATCAGCTATACCAACGGCAAAAACCGTGATACTGGGGACAATCTCTATAACGTCATGCCACTCAATGCCAAAGTTAGCCTGACCCAAAAAACCGGCGGTTGGGATAACGCACTGGAATTGGTAGGGGTAAGCCGTAAGCAAGACGTTTCGGCAGCGCGCAACGAGATCAAAACCCCCGGTTATGGCTTGGTGAATCTGCGTTTAAGCCATTCTTGGCAGCAAGTGCGTGTGGATTTTGGGGTAGAAAACCTGTTTGATAAGAGCTATGCCCTCCCCTTGGGTGGCGCGTATACCGGTCAAGGAACAACCATGTCGCGTAATGCTGTCAATATGCCGTGGGGGATCGCCGTTCCCGGCATGGGACGTTCGTTCTACGCTGGCGTGAACATCAAGTTCTAAGCCGTGCCAAACTTCAATTTGGTCTATTGTTAGTTTAAGCATATACAACGTTACTCATAGGCCAATTTTTAATTTGGTCTATAAAAAACAAGCCCCCTTTCGCAAGATTGG
>CAZOBT010000147.1:0-6184 GCA_964578025.1 uncultured Rhodocyclaceae bacterium
AACCAGAAGCTTTTGTATTTAATGAATAACATTCCTGAAACACAGAAAGACAGCTTGCGTCTGATCGATAGTGACGGAAATGTCATGTTTAATGCAGGAAGCACTGCCGAGTTACCCAAGGTTTATGTTGGTGATCGCAATTACTTTTTACGTCAGAAAACTGAAACAAATGCTGGGCTGGTGGTTTCTGAGCCTTTGTTATCACGCTTCACTGGTAAATGGTTGGTGGTGTTGAGTCAACGCATGAACCATCCTGATGGCAGTTTTGCTGGCGTAGCCCAAGTAGCGGTGCGGGCGGATGCGTTGCAGCAAACCTTCGAGCGGATTTCTTTGGATAGTCAAGCTGCCATTACCTTGTTTGATTCGGAAGTTCGGTTGGTGTCACGTCATCCGTTGATTCCTGACCAACTGGGTAAGCAATTTGCCGCCACACAGTTGCAAGAAGCCTTTGCCAAAGGCTGGACGCGTGGTGAATATGATGTCTCCTCGCGCGTTGACGGGGTGTTTCGGCATCATATTTACCATAAAGTGGAGGCTGCCCCGTTTGTGGTGGTCATTGGCATTTCTCCCACCGAGTATTTGCGTAATTGGTATACCAAAGTCTGGCTATATGGGATTAGCTTAGTGGCTATTACCTTATTGGTGCTAATCCTACTCTATACCCTGAAAGGGGCTGAGCAAGAGAAAACCATTCAGCTCCAAGAACGCTTTGCACGAAAAACTGCCGAAGAAACCTTGGCGATTAAAAGTCGCTTGCTTGATGTCATTAGCCACGAGTTGCGTACCCCGATGAATGGGGTAATGGGGGTGATTCAACTTTTGGAAATGACCGATCTGAGCAAAGAACAACGTCACTATTTGCAAATTGCGAAAGAAAGCGGCAGTTCGCTGATGGAAATGGTGGCAGAAATCTTGGAATACGCCCAATTGGAAAGTGGGCAGGTCAAAATGGTGGAAGAAGAGTTTGTCCCTGGGCTGGTCTTGGATGAAGCGGCGGCCTCTTTGTTTAATCGCCTACGTGACAAACATCTTGATTTTGCGTGTGATATTTCTTCCATGCTCCACTTGCCTGCAATTGGCGACCCATCACATTTGAAGCATGTGATTCAAATTCTGACGGACAATGCCATCAAATTTACTGAAAAAGGTTCAATTCGGATCGTTGCTAATGGCGAAGAGGATACTAAGAGCAACCGTTTTATTTTGCATTGGACAATTACCGATACAGGCATTGGTATTGCTGAAGCAAAACAAGCGGAATTGTTCTCGCCGTTTTCACAAGGTGATGATTCATCAACCCGTAAACATGGAGGAACAGGAATGGGCTTGGCCATTGCAGGCAGCTTGATTCGCCACATGGGGGGAACAATTGATGTCAGCAGTAAATTGGGTGAAGGCTCAAGTTTCCATTTTGCTGTACCGCTGAAATATGCAACCTTACGCCCAGCGCAGCAATAAACAAACACAAACAAAAACCCCCATCATTTATTTGATGGGGGTTTTTGTTTTCACAGCAATTACTTGCTAAGCCATCAAGCTAAGCGTTGCTGATTACTTCTTTTTACCAGCAGCAGCACCAACCGCCTTGGTAGCAGCTTCGGTAGCGGCTTTGAGGTTGGTTTCAGCCACTTCAGCCAATTGCTTAGAAGCAGCAGTTACGCTGTCTAATGCTTGGCTGCTAGCAGCGATAGCAGATTTGAATGCAGCGGTGAAAGCTTCGCTACCAGCAGGTGCGTTAGCGGTTGCTTTTTCGAAAGCGTCGGTCGCTACTTTGCTCGCTTTTTGGAATTGAGCTTCAGCCACGCCAACCACTTCCTTTTGCAAGGAAGAAACTAATTCATACACAGACTTGGAGTAGCCAACGACTTTTTCAACAGAAGGCTGAGCCAAGGTGGTGCCAACAGCGGCTAATTCTTTAGGGTCTTTGACGGAAGACAACTTGTCAACGTTGCTCACAGCAACATCCAAGAATTCGCGGGAAGCGTTCAGGTTTAATGCAGCCAGCTTTTCGATGCTATCGAAAGTCTTTTTCAACAAACTAACTAAAACTTCGTTGTTAGCTTTTTGGGCTTCCAAAATTTGTTCAATGTTAGGTGTGCTCATCGTGTATCTCCTAGAAGTAAATTAAAAATGAAACCGAATAAATTCCATGCTTTATGGATACCCTTTTCCAACATTTCAACACGGGAATCACACAGGTATTTGCATCTAAAACCACACCACAACAGAATTGTTGCGGTGCAGCATTGAGGTGAATTATAGGGAAACAAAAAGGCAAGTCAAGCCTTTTTTGTGCAATGCAGCAAAATATATTTTTTACTATAAAACCAAGCTATTAGCCTGTGACTATGTAATAAAAATCCCCAAACTCGGTTGGGGATTTTCTTGGGTTTTTGGGGCAGCTATATCAGCATTTTCTTATGTGATGTATTGGCAGGTGTAGATGATGAGCTTACACCCCCTTCGCCCCCGCATCTAACCACACGCCTAAGCCTTGGGCATTGAGTTCAAGGTCAGTGGCGAATAGTTCTAATAAATCGGCATCAGCAATTTGGCTACCGTGGGCGGTGACTTCGCGGCGTAGCAGGTCGGTTAATCCGGCTTTAATTTGCTGATGCCGTGCCTCGCCAGCATTGGCAGCGGCAAGGGCAATATCCGTATGGGCAGTCACTAAACGATGCAGAGTGGCGCATTTGGCTTCCAGTTCATTGACGCGGCTGAAATGGGTTAAATAAATGCCGTCGGGTTGTAAGGCGATGAGGCGATCAATGGAAGCGTGCATGGCATCGGGTTCAAATTGCACGGGTGTGGTGGTCGGGAAAATGAATTGCTTCGTTGCCCCATTCACCACAACATCTAATTCGCGGTAAGACAAACCAAACATATCGCCGCTAAAGACGCTCTTGCTCGTTGTATCAAAGAAGCACAAATGATGGCGGGCATGTCCGGGGGTGTCTAAACAGACGATTTCACGCCCCGCAAGGTTAATCACGTCGCCATCCGCAGGTTGAATAATGCGTTCGGCAGGAATCGGTGGCAGCTCGCCATACATTTTTTGCACATACTCCGCGCCATACACCGCACTGACCCCAGCAATGAGTTTAGACGGTTCAACCATATGCCGCGCCCCGCGTGTATGCACCACCAAGCGGGCATTGGGGAAGGTTTGCATCATTAAACCTGCGCCCCCGGCATGATCCAAATGGATATGCGTCAACATCACGTAATCCACTGCCTCGGGGCTTAAACCTTGTTCGGCGAGAGCGGCTAGGGTCGCGGGCAAAGAATCATTGGTGCCGGTATCAATCAAGGCCACACGCCCTTGCTCAACCACCATATGAATCGCCGCTAACAAAGGGCGGACATAGCCTGCATCAAAGGCATACACCCCATTTTTATAATCAATACAACGTGTTGCTTGTGCTTGCTGCTCACTCATCGCGCTCTCCTCAAAAATTTAGCTGTTTGTGTGTGAAATGGTCTTAACGACTTTTAACTTCATTAGCCCATGATTATACGGGGCGGGGTGCGCCACACCGTCACACACACGACACTTATAACTGTGCTAAGTTAGCCGCCCCACAAAACCTTGCTGTAACGCAACAATCAAGAGCAAATTCGTATGCAACATTTTTTTAGTGACGACGGTGAAAAGCTTTATGTCAGTGTTTCTGGCTCTGGTTCACCTTTGGTTTTACTCCACGGCTGGACGGCCAGCCATAACGACTGGTTTCCCTTTTTAGCCGAATTTAATCAACACCATACGGTATATCGTTGGGATGCGCGGGGTCATGCCGGGCGTGAATTACACACCGCCAACGCCCCTACCCTGCCGCGTATGGCGCGTGATTTGCACAATTTGCTAGCGCATTGGCAACTCGAAAACGCCACCGTCATTGGGCATTCGATGGGGGCATTAACCACTTGGCAATATTTGCAAGATTTTGGCAGTGCGCGTTTAGGCAAAATCGTGTTGATTGACCAATCGCCGATGTTAGTCACTAACAACGACTGGCAACATGGGATTTATGGCGATTTTAGCCATGACCGCAATCAGCAATTTGTCGAAGAGCTGCGCCAAGATTTTGCCGAAGGGGTATTGCGTTTAGGGGCGTTTGGTTTGAATGAACGCGCCAAAGAAAAATACCTAGAAAACGCCCGTGGCTGGGAAAAATCGCGGCAATGGTTACGCGGCCTCAATCCTGATCCCTTAATCGCCTGTTGGGAAAGCATTTCCGCCTCGGATTACCGCGCCGTCTTAGACAAAATCGACATCCCGGCTTTATTGATTTACGGCAGCGAAAGTAACTTCTACGCCACCGACACCGCCCACTATGTCCGCGACAACATCCCCAACGCCATCCTAAAAATCTACGAAGGTACCGACCACTGCCCCCACTTCTGGCAACGCGAACGCTTCACCCAAGACGTGCTGGATTTTGTGCGGGATTAAGCCTTAAAAACCGCCAACGCAGCTTTAACTTACAGTTGGTCTATTGTTTAAACAAGCCTATTTGACATGCGCTATAGGCTTGTTTTTTATTTGGTCTGAAAATACGCTCTCGTTTTGGCAAGCTTGGGGGCGATGACGTAGGCGCAGTAGGCTTGTTCGGGGTGATTGGCGTAGTAGTTTTGGTGATAGCTTTCGGCAGGGTAAAACGGGGCAACAGCGGCTGTAGTTAGTTCAGTTACCACTGGCTGAGGGAAAACCGCTTCGGCCTCTAGCCAACGCAAAAAATCCCGTGCTTCCTGCGCTTGCTGGGCATCTTGGGCGATGATGATCGAGCGATATTGCGTTCCCACATCATTGCCTTGGCGGTTTAAGGTTGTCGGATCATGCAGGGTGAAAAACACCTGTAACAGCTCGGCAAAACTGATCTGCGCCGGGTCAAACGTAATCCGCACCACCTCCGCATGTCCCGTTGTCCCCGCACACACAGCTTCATAACTCGGCTGCGGCACAGCCCCCGCCGCATACCCCGACTCCACCGATTCCACCCCACGCAACAACTTAAATGCGGCCTCTAGACACCAGAAGCAACCGCCACCCACCACTGCAATTCCGACTCTTCTACTCATATTTACACCAAGCCATGTCGAGTCAGTTGTTCTTTAATAAACGCATAGTAAATTGGGGCTGCGACCACGCCGGGGAGGCCGAAGGCGGCTTCCATGAGGAGCATGGCTAACAACAACTCCCACGCACGGGCATTGATCTGATTGCCGACGATCTTGGCGTTGAGGAAGTATTCCAATTTGTGAATGATGACCAAGAAGGCGAGCGAACCCATTGCTGCCATGGGGGAGTGATGCAAGCTCACCACTACGATGACCGTGTTTGAAATCAAATTGCCTAAGACGGGGATTAGCCCGGCTAAGAAAGTAACGACGATCAGCGTTTTCACCAGCGGTAAATGCACGCCAAACAACGGTAAGACAAGGGCGAGATATAGGCCGGTGAATAAAGTATTAACGGCGGAAATTTTGACTTGGGCAAACACGATGCGGCGGAAGGCTTGGCCTAATAGACGCGCTTGCTCAATCAAGGCATTGGCTAACGCCCCTAATTCATGCCGAGGCCGGGCTTGATTCAGCGACAACATGCCGCCAATAATCATACCAACAAGCATATGTGCCGCCGCAATTCCGGCCTCTTTGCCTAAGGACTGCATTTCTCCGGCATGTTCGCGCAAAAGCTGGCTGGCACTGGCTTTGAGGCTTTCAATGTCAGCAGGCAACATTTGCGCTAACCATGCAGGCAATGAGGGGCGGGTGGTTTCAATGATTTCTGCCATCTTCGCCAACAACCCCGCCACGCTCCCCCCGTCACTGCGTAAAAAACCCGCCAAACCCAGACTACCTAACACAATCGCGGTAATAATCAATGTTGCTAATAAGACCAAAGCAATCAAACGTGAGCGATTGCTTGATACATAGCGGTCAAACAAGGGGGCAACGACATAGACCAATTCATAGATCAATAAACCGGCGACTAAGGTTGGCAGCAAATGTAGGGGGAAGGCGAGCAACAATAAAGCGGCGGTCAGGCCATAACTGAGCCACGCAATGGCCAGCGGCGAACGCGACAATGGGGGTAATGGGGGCAACGAGGGCATGGTGAATAAAAACGCTAAAAGAGGAAGGGACGTGCTTATAGGGCTTGGGTGTTGAAGGTATTACATTG
>CAZOBT010000148.1:0-6150 GCA_964578025.1 uncultured Rhodocyclaceae bacterium
GTCAAATGCAGATTTAAGCCGGGATAAACCCCAGCCTTCATGCTCCAAACAACAACGAGGAACACAATCATCCCGCACCACAGGTTGAAGTGTTCCCCGTTTTTGAGCCGTGACCACGGCGCATGCCAGAGACTAACTCCCAACAACGCCCCCCAGACGACCCACGCCGTCCAGTACCAAGTTGTTGCGAGAAGGTTTGCTGGCAAATTCATAGCCGCCGATTATAAGGCAGCCGTTAACTCTGGCACAGCCGTAAATAAATCAGCCACTAAACCATAGTCAGCCACTTGGAAGATTGGAGCTTCTGGGTCTTTGTTGATTGCCACAATGACCTTAGAGTCTTTCATCCCTGCCAAATGTTGAATTGCGCCAGAAATCCCTACCGCGATGTACAACTGTGGCGCGACGATTTTGCCAGTTTGCCCAACTTGGTAATCGTTTGGCACAAAGCCTGCATCCACAGCGGCACGAGATGCACCCAAGGCGGCATTGAGTTTGTCTGCTAAAGGCTCTAACAGGGCATTGTAGTTTTCGCCACTGCCCAAACCACGACCACCAGAGACGATGATCTTGGCGGCACCCAATTCAGGACGAGCCGACTTGGTTAATTCACGTCCCACCAAGCTGGTTTGTCCTGCATCGGCGGCGGCAGCAACAGCTTCTACCGCTGCACTGCCACCTTCGGTTGCGGCAGCATCAAAGGCCGTACCACGCACCGTAATCACCTTAACTGTATCTGCCGATTGCACAGTCGCCAATGCGTTACCGGCATAGATGGGGCGGACAAAGGTATCGGCGGCTTCAATTGCTACGATGTCAGAGATTTGGGCGACATCTAATACGGCGGCAACACGCGGCAGCACGTTTTTACCAAAGGTGCTCGCCGGGGCAAGAATATGGCTGTAACCCGCCGCTTGTGCCACGATCAAGGCCGCGACGTTTTCGGCGGTTTGCTCGGCATACTGTGCCGCTTCCGCGACTTTGACCTTGCTGACACCCGCGACCTTAGCGACTTGTGCGGCAACGGCTGCACAAGCATTGCCTGCCACTAAAACGTCAACGTCTGCACCCAATTTGGTGGCAGCGGTAATGGTGTTGAGGGTTGCCGCTTTCAAGCTGGCGTTATCGTGTTCTGCAATAACTAAAATTGCCATCTTAATTTTCTCCTTGCCGCTTAGATTACTTTGGCTTCGTTTTTCAGTTTGTCGACCAAGGTTGCCACATCAGCAACCGTGATGCCTGCCTGACGTTTTGCGGGTTCAGCAACCTTTAAGGTCTTCAAACGAGGGGCAATGTCTACACCCATGTCAGCCGCTTTGATGGTTTCCAAGGGCTTTTTCTTTGCCTTCATGATGTTCGGCAAGGTAGCGTAGCGTGGTTCGTTCAAACGCAAGTCGGTGGAAACGACAGCGGGCAAGTTAATTGCCAAGGTTTCTAAACCACCGTCGATTTCACGCGTCACCGTGGCTTTGCCATCGGCAACCACAACCTTAGAAGCAAATGTTGCCTGCGGCCAGCCCATTAAAGCGGCCAACATTTGCCCAGTTTGGTTGGAGTCATCATCAATCGCTTGCTTACCGCAAATCACGATCTGGGGCTGCTCTTTTTCGCAGACCGCTTTCAGCAGTTTTGCCACGGCCAGCGGCTGCAATTCGGCATCGCTTTCCACCAGAATGCCACGGTCTGCACCAATCGCCATGGCGGTACGCAGGGTTTCTTGGCTTGCACCAACCCCACAACTGACCGCAACAACTTCGGTAACGATCCCTGCTTCTTTTAAACGTACCGCTTCTTCTACCGCGATTTCGTCAAAGGGGTTCATTGACATTTTGACGTTGGCTAATTCAACGCCAGAACCGTCTGTTTTAACGCGAATTTTTACGTTGTAATCGACAACGCGCTTTACGGGAACGAGTACTTTCAAGCTTATCTCCTTCTTCTCCAATGATCTCGAAGTAAGTGTTTCTGAAGTGTCTTTGTTTGACAGGCTCACATACTATAGGGACAATCTACCATACCCTATAGTATGGAGCGCATACGGTACAGTATGGAAAACATCTCTGTCAACATTTCTGCGGAAAAAAACGCAGACACACCCAGTCCCCGCAAAGTTCGCGCTCAATTAGATCGAGATGGTTGGGTCGAAGGCGCGGTGGCGGTTCTGTCCGAAGAAGGCATGAACGGTTTACGTATTGAAGTTCTTGCCAAAAATTTTGGTGTGACCAAAGGTAGCTTTTATTGGCATTTCAAAGATCGTAAAGATTTATTGGATGCCATTCTCGAACATTGGCGCGAAGGGCGAATGCGCGACATTGAAAAGCAAACCAACGCCGAAGCCGGGCAGGAAAAAGAACAATTACTCAGCGTAATTGAAGTCTATAGCGCGAGCCGTAATCGCAAAGGCATGGCGATTGAGCTGGCAGTACGCGATTGGGCGCAGCGCGATCCGGCAGTAGCGAAAATCGTCGAAGGCGTTGACCTGTATCGCTTGGAATGTACGCGCCGCTTATTTGTCGCCTGTGGTTTAGACGAAGCGGAAGCCCGCAGTCGCAGTGTGTTGCTCTATGCCTATGTCTTTGGACAAAGCTTAATGTTTAGCGAACACTTCGATGCCGACCCCGCCAGTTTGAAACGGCGCATTGCAGCGCAGATTGTTGGGTAAATTAGTTCTTTACCGCAACACCCGGCAAAAATTCAACCCCAGAGGCTTTCACAATGTCGGTATAGCTCACGGGTGCGCCGAGCTTGGCGGTTTCATCGTTGGGTACGAGGAAGCCCCATGCTTTGCCGGTTTTGCTGTCATAAATCAGCTTGTACAAATGCGTAGGAATCCACACCTTGCCAGCTCCCATTTTGTCTTTGCGCTTATTGGCAAAGATTGGCCCGGTGAATACATAGACATCGCCACTGGCACGCACGACATAATCACGGGTAGCTTTTTCGATTTTTGACCATGTACCACGGTTGTTGTCAGGGTTTTGCGGCACCATATTGGCTAAAGAAAATGACTGTGCCATAGCTTCTGGCGTAGGCATATCGCCAGCAGGAGCCATATGCCCACGGTCAAAGCCCGATTTTTCATAATCATCCAGCGTGGCACGCTCAGTCTTAGGCAAACGGGCTTCGGCATAGAATTTATTGGTGCGTTGCTCATCCTTCGCATCTTGTACCGAGGCACGATTTAAGCGTTCGATCACATACACCGGGGTTTTGGATTCCCCAGAATGCAAGACGGTAAAAGCGGTAAAGCAGAGTTCACGTAATTGCCCCGGTTGTTGCCCAACTAACTGTGGGCGGGTTTTGTTGGGGAAAAACTCAGGGCAACTACTGCTCGTGATTACTGCCTCATTTTTCACCTGTGCTGGGTCAATCGCCGTGGCATCAGGGAGTTTGTTAGTCGCACTTGGTTTGCTAGTGTTAGCTGTATTGGTACTACTGGCACTGCTTGTTTTTTCTGGCTTGTCGGTCTTTTCCGGTTTGTCGCCGAACAGTGCATTAAATCCTGCAATTAACACCGCCATAATCACGGCGATAAGCTTTTTGTTATTCATCATATTTTTCACCACTGACCCGTAAGCTTAAAAAAGAAAGCGTGGAATAGTAACAACAAAACCCCGCGATGCGGGGCGGGGTGTGTTGCCAAGAGGAGTAAGGCTTAACTCCAGTTTGGTGGGCGTTTTGCCAAAAAGGCTTGAATGCCTTCTTGGGCTTCTGGGGTAGCGCGTAGCTCGGCGATACGGCGGGCGGTATCGTGGCGCAATTCGGACGTAATCGGCTGATTGGCTACCGCTTTAATTAGGTCTTTAGAGGCACTTTGTGCCAATGGCCCACCTTGGACAAGGGAAGTGATGATCTCTTGTAGTTTGGTCTCTAAAGCTTCGGGCGCAACGGCTTCATGCACTAAACCAATTTCCGCTGCTTTAGTCGCGCTAATCCGCTCGGCGGTTTGGAAATAACGATAGGCTTGCCGTGCGCCAATGGCGCGTAAAACATAGGGGCTAATTGCTGCCGGAATAATACCGAAGCGCACTTCGCTGGTGGCAAAGACGGCATTGTTACTGGCGATGGCAATATCGCAAGCTGCCGCCAAGCCTGTGCCACCCCCTAAGGCCGCCCCATGAATCCGTGCCACGGTCGGTTTGTGCATACTGGCAAGGGTATGCAGCATCTCGGCGAGTTTTTCGGCATCACGCTGATTTTCCACCACCGAATTGGCGGCCGCCCGCTGCATCCACTGCAAATCCGCCCCCGCCGAAAAACTTTTCCCCCGCCCCGCCAACACGACGACACGCACGTTTGCATCCGCCTCCAACGCCCGGCAGGCTTCGGTTAATTCCGCAATTAAGACTTCATCAAAGGCGTTATGCCGCTCTGGGCGATTCATCCAAATAAAGGCCACGCCATTGGCTTCATGGCAAATTTCTAAACTCTGATACCTTGTAATGTCCTGCGGCATGGTGTGTCTCCTCCAAGCCAAAAATGAGCTTAACGATTTTTAAATTCGGCTTTGCGTTTTTCAATAAACGCCTGCATTCCTTCGCGTTGATCTTCTAAGCCGAAAGAGGCATGGAAGCAGCGGCGTTCAAAGAGTAAGCCTTCATTTAAAGAACTTTCAAAAGCGCGGTTGATGTTTTCTTTAATCATCATCACCACGGGCAACGAGAAACTGGCGATGGTTTGCGCAGCTTTGAGAGTTTCCTCCAGTAAATCGGCAGCGGGGTAAATACGAGCGACTAGCCCGGCTTTCTCGGCTTCTTCGGCGGACATAAACCGTGCGGTTAAACATAAATCCATCGCTTTGGCTTTGCCCACGGCACGCGGCAAGCGTTGCGTACCGCCCGCACCGGGCAGTGTGCCTAAACGCACTTCGGGCTGACCAAATTTCGCGCTATCGGCGGCGAAAATCATGTCGCACATCATCGCCAATTCACAGCCACCGCCTAAAGCAAAACCAGAAACCGCCGCAATCACGGGTTTACGACAGGTTTTTACCCGTTCCCAGTTGCGTGTAATAAATTCATTTTTGTAGGTATCCATGTAGGAAAAATCCTTCATGTAGCCAATATCGGCTCCCGCTGCAAAAGCTTTTTCATTGCCCGTGATGACGATACAGCCAATCGCTTCATCAGCTTCAAAGGTATTGATGGCAGCGGTAATGCCGTCCATGACATCATTATTTAAGGCGTTCAATACCTCGGGACGATTGATGCGGATGAGGCCGACTTTGTCATGGGTTTCGGTCAGGATAGCGGGGTTCATAGGGTTTCCATTCAGAACAAAAGGTGGGTTGGAATATAAAGCGGCAAGTAGTGTAAATTTTCTTATTGCGATGTCTATACAAAATCGTGACAAAAGTTTACGTTAACGTCAACGTAAATCAAAAACAACGGAGACAAACCCATGACTTATACCTTAGCAACTACCCCCCTTTGGCAACCTGCCCCCGCGCAAGCGGCGCAAACGGCAATGGCACGTTTGATGCAAAAAATGGGCAAACGCGATTACGCCGACTTGTGGCAATGGTCGGTCGATGCACCAGCCGACTTTTGGGGCGAAATTTGGGACTTCTGCCAAGTCGTTGGCGAACGTGGTGAAACCGTCTTAGCCGATGCCGAAAAAATGCCCGGCGCACAGTGGTTTCCCCAAGCCCAGCTTAATTACGCCGAAAATCTGCTTTGCTCTCGCCTCAGCAATGCCACAGACACAAACGTCGCTGCCGAAGCCCTTGTCTTTTGGGGCGAAGATAAAGTCAAACGGCGTTTCAGCCGCGCTGAACTCGCCGCGCAGGTATCGTCTTTTGCCCAGTTTTTGCAAGCGCGAGGGGTTGGTCTGGGCGACCGAGTGGCGGCTTACTTACCGAATTTGCCAGAGACTTTAATTGCGATGTTGGCAACTGCCTCCTTAGGCGCGATTTGGTCTTCGGCTTCGCCGGATTTTGGGGTACAAGGGGTGTTAGACCGCTTTGGGCAAATCGCACCTAAAGTTTTATTGGCAGTGGATGGCTATTGGTACAACGGTAAAGCCGTAGAGTGCATTACCAAAAATGCCGAGATTGCCGCGCAACTGCCCTCGTTGGTGTGCGCTGTGGTCGTGCCATATTTGGGTGGTGAAGGAGTTGGCACGCAGGTTTTAACAGGCTTGCAACAGGGC
>CAZOBT010000149.1:0-6086 GCA_964578025.1 uncultured Rhodocyclaceae bacterium
ACAGGATGGTTCGCACCATGATGGCCAAACTTCATCTTTACGGTCTTTGCCCCAGAGGCCAAGGCCAACAGTTGATGTCCTAAGCAAATACCAAAGACTGGTGTACCGCGTGACAAGAACTCACGAATCGCATTGATCGCATAATCACAAGGCTCTGGATCACCTGGACCATTTGACAGAAATACGCCATCAGGATTTAAGGCTAATACCTCAGCCGCTGGTGTTTGGGCGGGGACAACCGTTAACTTACAGCCACGTTCTGCCAACATACGTAGGATGTTGTGCTTCACCCCAAAGTCATAGGCAACCACATGATAACGTGGGGTTTCTGCGGTTTTGTAGCCTGTTAATGTCCATTCGGCCTGTTCCCAAGCATAAGGCTGATTTGCACTTACTACCTTGGCCAAGTCCATACCCGCGAGGCCGGGGAAAGATTGGGCTTGCGCAATGGCTTTAGCTGCATCAATTTCACCTGCCATGACACACCCTGCTTGCGCCCCTTTTTCACGCAGGATACGGGTTAATTTACGGGTATCAATCCCTGCAATCGCCACAATGCCATGCTTTTGCAAATAGGCCGATAAGGTGTCTTCCATGCGCCAGTTAGAAGCGCGAATTGGTAGATCACGAATAATCAAACCAGCGGCATAATTAGCAGTTGATTCAAAATCTTCTGCATTACAGCCAACATTACCAATGTGGGGATACGTCAAGGTAACGATTTGACGCGAGTATGAAGGGTCAGTAAGAATTTCCTGATAGCCCGTCATCGCGGTATTAAATACAACTTCACCATTCGTCATGCCAAGAGCCCCAATGGCATAACCTTTAAAGATAGTACCGTCAGCGAGGGCTAGGATGGCGGGAGGTAAGGACGGCAGCAACGACACGAAGCTCTCCTAGATATTATTTTCAATGTGCAGAGCGGGGAGGCTCTCGCCTCCCCGCTCGTAAATTCCAAACCTTCCCATTCTACCAGAGAGCTACTCTAGAGGCAATTTTGCCATTGCCGTCAAGTAGTTCGTGTTCCTGCCACAAAAGCCTCCAATGCAGGTTTGATCTTCCCCATTGCCCTAAACAAAACTTCAACCTGACGCGCACAATTGGCCCAATCAACGTTTTCCTGCTGGCTCAAACGCTCTAACTCCATCGCTGCATGGCGTGTTGGCTCGGCTTGGAACATCGCGACTAAACTCTTTAAGGTATGTGCATGAATTTGCAAACCACCAGGGTCGCGCTCGGCTAAGGACTGCTGGATTTGAACTTGATGCCCATCCCATTCCGAGAGGAACATCGTTGCCATCCTCTGCAACAAATCCATATCTCCCAACGCACTAACCGCTTCATCCAGATTGATTTCTAGCACATTGACATCTCTGCTACGTAAGGGCTGATCCTGTACCACAATATCGCTTTCGCCCCGCGCCCGTGCTAAGGCTGATGTTAATAATTCAGGACGTACAGGTTTAGGAATATAGTCATTCATTCCCGCCTGCAAACAACGTTCACGATCGCCATCCATGGCATTGGCAGTCATCGCGATAATATAAATGGGGCGGAAATCTTGTGAAGTGACCCAGCTACGACGCATTTCTCGACTACGAATCGCTTCCGTAGCTTCAATGCCACCCAATACTGGCATTTGCATATCCATGAGAATGACATCAAAAGTACGTTTCTCAAATTGCTCAACCGCTTCTACCCCATTGTTGGCAATCGTGACTTGATGCCCCATTTTTTCTAGCAGGCGGCGTGCTAAATCTTGATTTACTGGATTATCTTCAACCAATAAAACATCCATCCGCTTACCTACAGGTGTAGTACTCGGTAAATCCAAATCAAACGGTTCAAAATCAACAGGGGCTTTCGCCGAGTTAGTGTTTACGGCAGCTTCCACGTTTGCAGGCGGAGCGAGCAACATACCCATCATGGTTGACACATCTTCGGGTGCAATTGGGCGTACCAAATGTGCAGGCAAATTTAATTCACGCAACCTCTCTAGGTCTTGCCGCTGCTTTTCTGTCGTCAGCATCATGACCAAGGGTTCTGGGTAATTTTTCGTTTTCCATGTTTCTGCCAACGCAAAACCACCGGGTGCTGCCATTTTTGCATCAGCCAACACCACATCAAACGGCTCGCCACGTTGCCGATTCCGCTCTAACGCAATTAAGGCAGCGGGTACTTCATTCACTACCATAGCCTTAATTTCTAAGGCATTCAGCATTTCAAACAGTTGTCGCGCCAAACTGAGATTGTTAACCAGCAATAAAATTTTGCGCCCTGGATAATGCGGTACAGATAAAACTTCAAGGTTACGAGTAGCTTCTACCCCGAAACGCGCTGTAAAGTGGAAATTTGAGCCTTTACCCTCTTCACTATCTAAACCAATCTGCCCACCCATCATTTGCACCAAATGCGCGCAGATAGTCAAACCTAAACCTGTTCCCCCAAAGCGACGAGTAGTTGAATCATCTGCTTGTGAGAAGGCTTCAAAAATCGCATCGCGGCGTGAGGCAGGAACGCCAATCCCGGTATCCATGATCTGGAAGCGCAGAATGACATTGCTATTATTTTGCGCCTCTAAGGCAACAGCAATCGTAATCTCGCCTTTTACGGTAAATTTCACCGCATTCCCTATCAAGTTAGTAATCACTTGGCGCAGGCGGGTTGGATCACCAACAAGGCGGGCAGGAACATTGGCGGCAATTGTGACCAACAACTCCAAGCCTTTTTGATGCGCACTCACCGCGAGCGTGCGCACGGCCTCATAAACTAAGTTACTGGGAGAGAAAGAAATTTCTTCAAAACGGAGCTTGCCAGCCTCAATTTTTGAAAAATCTAAAATGTCATTAACAATCGTTAATAAGGATTCTGCTGACGATTTTACGGTGCGCAGATAATGACGTTGTTCAGCATCTAAATTGGTATCTAAAGCCAACTCCGTCATGCCAATAATGCCATTCATGGGAGTGCGAATTTCATGGCTCATATTTGCCAAGAATGTTCCCCGCGCCCGGTTAGCAGCCTCAGCATGTTCTTTGGCCTCCAAGGCAGCAGCTTCGGTGGCTTTAGTGGCACTGATGTCGCGTTGCAACATCAACATTCGGATTGGATTGCCCGCTGGATCGCGAGCCATCATCATGCCGCGCACCATAATCCAACGCCATTCACCATTCTTACTACGTAAACGGCATTCGGTTTTAAAACTGCGTGCCTGACTTTTCGCAAGAGCCAAAATACGGTTACTTAAGCGGCGCAAATCTTCAGGATGTGCGAGCTTTTGCCAGACAGTTAAGGTGTCAGGTAACTCGTCAATGTGATACCCAAGAAGGGATTTCCAATGTCGCCCAGACTCAATCTTTCCTGAAGCAAAATTCCATTCAGAAAAGGCATCACCAGATAAATCGGTTTGTAGTTGTTGCAATAACGTAAATTGCGACAACGCCTGATCACAGGCCTCAAGCAAACCGATAATGCCAGGCACTAATGGTGAATCGGCTCCCGCTGCCGCTCGTAGAGCCTCTTCTAAGCCCTGCTCCCCTTTTTCACCAAAAAGCTCGCGCAGCCGCCGGGTGAGCAGTTGTGTCCTCATCTCAGCCCTTTAATTGGTTGATGATGTAGATGCAAAAAATGCTTAACGCAAGCCTAAAACGTCTTGCATATCGAATAAGCCATTATCCTTGTTAGCAAGGAAACGGGCGGCACGCAAACTGCCCAACGCATAAGGCATACGGCTACTGGCCTTGTGGGTCACTTCAACCCGTTCACCAATACCGCAGAACATCACGGTGTGATCGCCCACAATGTCACCACCCCGCACAGTGGCAAAACCAATCGTTGATGCATCACGTTCACCAGTGACACCTTCACGCCCATACACAGCACACTCTTCTAAGTTGCGTCCCAATGAGTTAGCAACCACTTCACCCATACGTAATGCGGTGCCCGACGGTGCATCAATTTTTAAACGGTGATGGGCTTCGACAATTTCAACGTCGTAACCTTCATTGAGAATCCGTGCGGCCAAATCAAGCAACTTGAACACTACGTTCACGCCAACGGCCATATTGGGGGCAAACACCACAGGGATTTCTTGCGCAATTTCAGCAATTTTGGCTTTGCCTTCAGCCTCAAAGCCTGTCGTACCAATCACCATTGCCACTTTCGCTTGGCGACATAACTCCAAATGCACCAACGTCCCCGCTGGGCGCGTAAAGTCGATCAAACAATCGCAATTTTTTAAGCCTTCTGCCACATCTGCAGTAATGGCTACGCCACAAGGCTTACCAACTAACTCACCGGCATCCTTGCCCAAGAACGGGCTATCGGGCAGATCAAATGCTGCTGCCAAACTGGCTTCTTTGTCATTTAATGTTGCTTCAATCAGCATCCGCCCCATACGCCCAGATGCACCAACAATCCCAATCCGCAAACTACTCATTGTTCTTCCTTTGTTCGTTTAACTTGTTATTTGAACTTATCCGCAACGCGTTCCAGAATCCCTTTATCGTCTTGCTGAATCGCTTGCAAAGCCGCAGGATCAACCTCGATCACCTTCATTTTTTCTGTGCTTACTGGTGCTTCGGGGGCAACGCTAGCCGGTGTAATATCACCCGCTGTACTCACCAAACGGCCTTCTTTATCAAAGAACACACTGAGCTTGCGCGTTTGCACATCACCAGAACGCCCATTTTGTAGACGATAGAGATAATCCCAACGATCTGCATGGAATAAATCCACCAACAACGGCGAACCCAAGGCAAAACGCACTTGGTCACGGGTCAAACCAGGGCGCAATTGCGCCACCATTTCTTGTGTTACAACATTGCCTTGCTGCACATCCATACGATACTCAGTCACGATGCGCGGCACATTGGAACAGGCTGCCAACATGCCAGAAAGCAGCAATACAGAAAAAGTTTTGTTTAGTGTCATTGGTAAAAACCCAAACAGAGCAACTGTCGAAATAAGCTGCGAAAGATATATCATACCCGAATCTCGGCAAGAGCTTGCCGTAAAGCGAAGAGAACCCAAAGCAATGTCTAATTCACTCAACTTAAAAGAAGTTGGCCTAAAAGCTACCGGCCCGCGCCTCAAAATCCTCGAACTCTTTAGCAAAAATGAAACCCGTCATTTGTCAGCAGAAGATGTTTATCGTCTCTTGCTTACTGAAGATATTGATGTCGGTTTAGCCACGGTTTATCGGGTGTTAACCCAATTTGAACAAGCAGGAATTTTAGAACGACATCATTTTGACTCAGGTAAAGCTGTCTTTGAACTGAAGCAAATTGAACATCACGACCACATGGTTTGTGTTGACTGTGGTTTAGTCGAAGAATTCTGTGACCCAGAAATTGAGCGTCTACAACAAAAAATTGCAAAAGAGCGGGGATTTACCATTAAAGATCACTCTCTCTATATTTATGCCACCTGTGACAACCCTGATTGTGAACGGCGGCAGAAAAAACAACGGCGTGGCATGAGTTTGGGGCAGGTGTGAATTTGAACTTTTTCGAACCCTTAGCCACGTCAACACTCTTAGTGGCTCTCGCTGAAATTGGCGACAAAACACAGTTATTGTCGTTCGTGCTTGCCGCCCGTTTCCGGCAACCTCGCCCAATTATTCTGGGCATTTTGCTTGCTACCTTAGTCAATCATGCCCTTGCTGGGGCAGTGGGGAACTGGCTGGCGAATCAAATTCCCGATCATTATTTAATTTGGGGCGTAGGTTTATTGTTTGTCGTGTTTGGTTTGTGGACATTGATTCCAGACAGCCTAGATGACGATACTAAGTTCTATGCAGGTGGGGCGTTTTTAACCAGCTTAATTGCCTTCTTCCTCGCGGAAATGGGCGATAAAACCCAAGTCGCTACTATTGCCCTTGCTGCCCGTTTTGATGCCCTTGCTTGGGTAGTGGCTGGCACAACGCTGGGCATGATGTTAGCCAATGTTCCAGCCGTTTTGGTTGGGCAGAAACTCGCCGACAAATTGCCATTACACGCCATTCGGATTGGCACAGCCGTCGTGTTTATCCTCACTGGGGCAATTACGTTGTTTCCGGTTTTACGACCTTGGTTTGCCTAATT
>CAZOBT010000150.1:0-6045 GCA_964578025.1 uncultured Rhodocyclaceae bacterium
TTCTATTTTTTGAACATTGGCGCGAAGAAGAAATCATGAAATCCATCACCGACCCGTTCATCCACGAAGCCTTGGGTGAAATCCAAAACCTCAGCCAAAACGAAGGGGCGCGTTGGGATGCTTTCGTGCGCGAACGGGCGTTACGGGATGAAGGCAGTTTGCTGGCGGATGCTGAAAAACGCGGGATTGAGCAAGGCTTGCAAACTGGTTTGGAACAAGGCCGTTTGGTGGGCAAAGAGGAGGGGCGATTAGAGGGCAAGGAAGAGGGTTTGCAGGAATGCTTAAACACCGCCCTCACTCGCCTTATTACGTCTGGTATACCCGAAACCCAAGCCCGCCAAATTCTCGGCCTGTCTGAAAGCACATCGTAGGCTAAGGGAATAACGTTACTGTTTCTCCGCCGCCAATTGTTGCTTTTCTTGCAATAAAGATGTGCAAATTGTCGCCTATTTCTGGGCGAATCCTTGGCGTAAAGTTCGTTTCATGTTCAAGAAGCGATGACAAGGATTTGCCCAATGACTGCCTCAACACTTTTCAGCCCGTTGCCCAGTTTGTTTGTGTCACATGGTGCGCCGACGTTTGCCTTGGAGGGGCAGAGTGCGGCGGCGGTGGCGTTGCGGGAGTGGGCGGGGCGGTTGCCGCGACCGCGTGCCATTATCATGGTCAGTGCGCATCATGAAACCCATCAGCCCGAATTAGGGACGAATCTCGCCCCCGAAACGGTGTATGACTTTTTCGGATTTCCGCAGTCGCTCTACCGTTTGCGTTACCCCGCCAAGGGCGAGGCCGCAGCGGCTAATTTGGTCTTAAACGCATTACATCAGGCTGGATATACGCCACAGGCAAATTCCCAACTTGGTCTGGATCATGGGGCATGGGTGCCGTTGCGCCATTTGTATCCCGAAGCCGATATTCCCGTTTTGCCTTTATCGGTGCAGCCGTATGAAAGCCCGGCGTACCACTGGCGATTAGGGCTGGCTCTCGCGCCCTTGGCGGCGCAAGGATTTTTGGTGATTGGCTCGGGCAGCATGACACATAACCTGCGCGATTACCAACTTGCCGCCCGCACGGGCAAAACCCCAGCCTATGTCGAAAACTTTGCGGCGTGGATGCAGCAGCACTTGCAAGCGGCTGACTTGCCCGCCTTGTTTGACTACCGCCAGCAAGCCCCCGAAGCCGCACGCGCCCATCCCAGCGAAGAGCATTTCTTACCCCTGTATGTCGCCTTAGGAGCGGCAGGCGTTGGGGCGAAAGCCGAGCGGTTTTTCCATGAAATTCAACACCATGTGATTGCCATGGATCATGTGGCGTTTTATCCGCAGTAAACCCAACAGGAGTCCTACCATGAAAAAAACTCAACAAGGAGGCAATGAGGCAAACTGGCTTCTGCTTGTGGGAGCGGGTATTCTTCGCCGTTACATCACAACCTAACTTCATTCCCCATGAAAGCCATGATTCTTGCCGCTGGACGCGGTGAACGGATGCGCCCGTTAACTGACCATACCCCCAAACCTTTATTAGTTGCTGGTGGCAAACCACTGATTGTTTGGCATATTGAACGGCTGGCAGCGGCGGGATTTCAAGAGATTGTGATTAACCATGCGTATTTAGGGGCGCAGATTGAAGCCGCCTTGGGCAATGGCGCGGCATGGGGTGTAACAATTGCCTATTCGGCGGAAAGCGCGGGGGCATTAGAAACCGCTGGAGGCATTCGTTATGCCTTGCCGCTGTTAGGAGCTGCCCCCTTTTTATTGGTGAATGGCGATGTGTTTACCGATTGGGATTTTCGCCTTGCGGCGACAACATCGGCCTTGATGGCAGGTGATTTAGCCTACCTTGTCCTTGTCCCCAACCCGCCACATCATCCTGATGGCGATTTCGCGCTAAATACACAAGCTACACAGGCGGATCGCCGGGTACATCGGGTAACAAACACGGGCGCAAGCAAATTCACCTATAGCGGCCTTGGCATTTTCGACCCCGCGCTCTTTGCCGATTTACCCCGTGGCGAAGCCGCCAAACTCGCCCCTCTGTTGCGCCAAGCTGCTAACGATAACCGCTTAAGCGGTGAATGTTATGCAGGGCAATGGCTCGACATTGGCACACCGGAACGGCTGGCAGCGTTGGATCGGCAGCTAAACCAAAAAAATTAACCCAGAAACTAACCCTAAAGGTAATTGTGTGAACGCTTCTCCTGATTTTATTTCTACGCTTGAATTTGAGACCTGGCTAAAAAATAATTTATTAGATGCCACGTTTTTAAGTCAAAAAGCGTGTGAATTGGTAAAACAACCCATTCCTTATGATTTAGCCGCTTGGTTACCACAGCACTTTAATATAGATGCTCTCAGCCAACGCAATGAAGCGCAATTAGAAAAAGATTTTATTTACCCTTTGTTAGCGCGACTCGGCTGGTTTGCCGTTAATCAAGAAACGATTACGGTACAAGGCAAACAGGCTAAACCAGACTGGTGTTTAGTCTTAGATCAAACAGCCCAAGAAGCCTTATTAAATAGCAAAGATAGCTCGCATATTGCCGCTATTTGTGAGGCGAAAGCATGGGATAAAGTCTTAGATACGGGTAAAGCCAGCCGCGATAAAAACCCACATCATCAATTACAAGATTATTTAAGCACCTTGCGCGTCCGCTATGGCTTTTTGACCAATGGGCGACTTTGGCGTATTTATGATACAGACAAAATTACTGCCAAAAAAACGTTTATTGAATTTGACCTTGCCGCCTTACTCAGCTTAGAAAATGGCGAAGAAAAAAATAAAGGATTTGCTCTATTTGCATTCTTCTTTGGGCGAGCCAGCTACGTTAAAGAAACAACCGAACAAAAGCATCAAATCCAACGCATTATTGCCGAATCGAATGACTTTACCCTTGCTGTTGAAGAAAACCTAAAAGCGGTAATTTATGGTTATGCTGGGGAAGAGTCGATATTTGAAACGATTGGGCGCGGGGTACACCGCGCCAATCCGCGTGCCAAATTAGAGGCGGTCTACGAAAATACGGTGATATTTCTGTTCCGCCTGTTGTTTATTGTCTATTTTGAAGACAAAAATCGGGAGCTACTCCAACAGCACCCATTCTATTTGCGTTATAGCCTTGGGCAACTTTTCTTACGCTTACGCCAACAGATAACAGACAAGCCAGACTGTGCCGATTACTACGATGCCCTATTTGAACTGCGCCATATTTTTGCCATGTTAGATACAGGGGCTGGGGATATTGATATTCCTTTATTTAATGGCGGTTTGTTTGAACCAGAACGAGCACCACTCCTTAAAACCAAAAAGCTCTTTAATAACCAAACCCTCTTTAATATTTTAGCTAAGCTATTTTATAAAACCCATCGTGGTGAGACTTTATTTAACACTCGGCGCGACTTTAAAAATATGAGCGTTGCCCATCTTGGGCGAATTTATGAAGGCTTGTTAGAGTTTCGTTTTGAAAAAGCGATTGAGGACAGCGTCTATTTAGAGTATCAAAGCAGTAGTAGTAAGAATCAAACGATTGAAGCCTATTTTGATCAATACGATGCCAGCAAACTACGTAAAGAAAAAGGCTTTAAAGCTTTGCGTGAATTTGCTGTGGCAAAAGGTGAGTTTTATTTAAAAAGTGCCAACAATTCGCGCAAAAGCTCGGCCAGTTATTACACCCCAAGTAGTCTATCGCTACCGTTAGTGGCGGCAGGGATCAACAAAGCCGTTAGCACCAAGAAAAATTTATTCAAGATTCGCATCTTGGATAATGCTTGTGGAAGCGGTCACTTCCTTGTTGAGGCTTTAGGCTACTTAACTGATGTTGTTTTAGCTCGCTTAGATCAAGATCAGGAATTACGTCAGAGTGTGCTGGACGAACGGGAGAAAATTAAAGAGCAACTCGCTGAATTTGGCCTGAGTTATGCACTCGACGAAGCTAAAGTGGTAAAGCGGCTATTACTAAAGCATTGTATTTTTGGCGTTGATCTTAATTTGTTTGCGATTGAATTAGCGCGTTTGTCGTTATGGATGGACAGCTTTATTTTTGGTACGCCTTTATCATTTATTGAACACCATATTCAACATGGGAATGCCTTAATTGGAGCGAGTATTGCCGATTTTATTAACTATAACCATACCGAGGCGGCACAAGGGGATTTGTTAGTTGGTGATTTAAGCGAAAAATTTAATGAACTGCATGAGGTTATTACCCAGCTTGATGCCATGCACGACACCACCGCCGAAGAAATTGCCCAATCTAAGTTTTTGTGGAAAAACGAGATTCAACCAAAAATTAAAGCTCTACGACCCGCCTTGGATTTTTTGTGTACGCGGCGGATATTAGCGGCAGCAGGGGATCAGCAGGGTTGTCAAAGGCTCGATAAAACCCCGGATTTAGTCAAAGTTTTGTTTGATAGTGGCAAACAAAATGCCGCCTTGATGAAACAAATTACAGAAGCGGCAACAACACATCATTTCTTCCATTATGAGCTTGCTTTCCCCGAAGCCTTTTTTGGTGAAGATAAGGGCTTTGATGTGATTATGGGGAATCCTCCGTGGGATAAAACAAAATTTTCGGATACCGACTTTTTCCCACAATTTCATAGCAATTATCGCTCCTTAAAAAATACCGAGAAACAAGCGGTGCAAGAACGCTTATTGGGGAGTAAATGGATCAAAGAGCGATATGACCATGCAGAACATAGCATGGCCTTATATAACGACTACTATAAAAATAATTTCCCTTTAAGTCGTGGGGCAGGGGATGGCAATTTATTCCGCTTCTTTGTGGAGCGGAATTTAGGTTTGCTGAATCAGGCAGGCTGTTTGAATTATGTGCTACCGAGTGCCTTGATGTTTGAAGATGGCTCTAGCCAGCTGCGTGAGCATATCTTTAGCCAATGTGCTATGACATTTTTCTATAGTTTTGAAAATCGAGTATTATTGTTTGATGCGGTTGATTCCCGCTACAAATTTGCCATGATGCAGATCGTGAATCATCCCAATCCTGAAGGGGCAGAGGCCAAGATCGACACGGCTTTCTACCTCACTCAGCCTAAACAATTGCAGCAAACCGAAACGCATATTTCTTACCCCCTATCCGTCATTCGCGCCATGTCCCCCGGACAATCGGCGATGATGGAGTTACGCCAAGCCAATGATTTACCAATTTTGCAAAAATGCTATGCGGCTTTTCCACGCTTATCCCCCGACTGGTTGGATTTTCGGCGTGAGCTTGACATGACAAATGATAAAGATTTGTTTTTGGAGCAAAAGGCAGATGGCTTGTTGCCACTCTATGAAGGCAAGATGATTTGGCAGTATTCACATCAGTTACAAGCGGCAAATTACTGGTTAGACCCGGTTCAATTCGATGCCCGCCTACAAAGTAAAGAATTACATCGTATGGCACAGGATTTAGGGATTAGCAAAAAGGACGCAGAGAAATATCAAACGGCGATTCGTTATGATCGAGAATATGTTCGTTTAGCTTTCCGTGATATTGCCAGTGATACAAATGAGCGCACGTTAATTTTTAGTTTGTTACCTAAAGATTGTGGTGTAGGGAATACGATTAACATCAGCATCCCTAAAAAATATATCTTAGGTGAAGGTAATCAGGTGACAAACCAGCCCATTTCGCATCTGCGTTTAATTTTCGCTTTGGCTTGGTTTAATAGCATTGTTGTCGATTGGTTAGCACGTTTCATGATTCAAATTCATGCCAATAAAACCTATTTATATCGCCTGCCCATGCCACAGCCTAGTGATGCTGAAATTTTAGCGGATGAGGATTTTTCTACTCTTGCCAAGAATGCCTTGTTATTAAGTTTGGCGACGAATTCGGAGGATTTTGCGGAATTATCCCCTTTGTTTAAGGTGCAGCAAAAAGATGTGCCAAAAACTGATAAAGCCAAAGACAAATTACGTGCCGAAAATGATCAGATTATTGCGCAGCGTTATGGTTTAACAACGACAGAATTGCAACATATTTTGCGCAGTTTTAAGGTAATGGCAGATAAACGCCCTGAATATCTCACCTTATTTTCTTAAGCC
>CAZOBT010000151.1:0-6019 GCA_964578025.1 uncultured Rhodocyclaceae bacterium
GATGAGATAAGGTAAAAAGCACGGCTTTGTATTTGGTCTATTTTCTACAAGGCATGTTAGACATGCTTTATATGGCAATTTTTAATTTGGTCTATATTTTATGGCCTTGCCCAAAAAACGGGCGACACCTGACCTGTCGTTGCACATTGACTGCTTGTGGTTGGAAGGTTTGGTACAGGGCTTGATACAGGGCTTCGGCTTTGTCGCTGTTGTCGCCGTGGAAATTGCAGACGTAAATATCTAGCGTTAAGGCTTGGTATTCCGGCCAGGTGTGGATGGCGAGGTGGGATTCGGCGAGGAGCAGTGTGCCAGTGACTCCGCCGGGGTGTTGCGCATGGCGGGGGAAGGTGTGCCATGCCTCACCAACAATCTGCAAACCCACCGCCAGCGTCGGTTGGCGACACAGTTGGCTTAATAATTTTTCCTCATACAAATACGCCGCCGGGCAAGTGCAGGCGGCGTATTCGGCAAGTAGATGCAAACCTTGCATAGGCTAGGTCGTTTGTACTCGTTGCCTAGAGGAAACGATCTAAGATTTTGCGGCTACGCCGATCTAAGGCGTGTAAATCGGGCAGCAAGAATTGGATGCCGTGGCTATCGGCAATCAAATAGGTTGAACCGGTCAAGCGTCGAATATCTTCTTCGCCCTTCAAAATGAAATCCGTTTCGCCCCGGTCGGTGTTGA
Source organism: uncultured Rhodocyclaceae bacterium (assembly GCA_964578025.1). GTDB lineage: Bacteria > Pseudomonadota > Gammaproteobacteria > Burkholderiales > Rhodocyclaceae > CAZOBT01. The sequence continues at coordinate 686 of CAZOBT010000151.1, forward strand.
CATGCCAAGTACAGGGGGTGACATAGCCGGAAACCTCCAAAATCCCCAAGATACGCGGCATAAATTCGCGGCTGGCGAGTTCGCTTTCGATTAACTCACGGCGACTGGTTTCTAGTTCCGCCAGCGCGGAAATCCAGACCAATTCGCGCCCTTCGCTACTGACCAAGGACAAGCCTTGTAATGGTGCGCCAATCGGGAAAGCGCGGACTGGAACAACGTTTTCAAAGACTTCGCCAGCGGCGTTAGTCAGGCACAACCGCCCAAGGGCGTTGCGTTCAAGTTGAAAATCGGTCATGCGCTTGCTCCGGCAACATCGTTTAATTCAGCGGCTAATTCACCTTCATGCCGCAACTGGGCTTGGTAAAGGCGGTAATACGCACCCTGGGCTTGCATCAACTCATCATGGCTACCCAGCTCGACAATCTGCCCCTTATCCATCACCACTAAGCGGCTGGCTTTGCGCAGTGTGGACAAACGGTGGGCGACAGCGATGGTGGTACGACCTTTAACCAAGTTATCCAAGGCTTTTTGGATTTCTTTCTCGGTCGTGGTATCTACCGAGGAAGTCGCCTCATCCAAAATCAAAATGCGGGGGTTAATCAGCAGAGCGCGAGCGATTGAAATACGTTGCCGCTCGCCGCCAGACAGCGATTGCCCCCGTTCGCCCACCAACGAATCATAACCATGTGGCAAGCGCAAAATAAACTCGTGCGCATGGGCGGCACGCGCCGCCGCCACAATTTCTTCGCGGGTCGCCTCGGGTTTGCCATAGGCAATGTTGTCGGCAATCGTGCCAAAGAATAAGAACGGTTCTTGCAACACCAGCCCGATATGGCGGCGGAAATCGGCAACAGCAAGGTTACGAATATCCACACCATCCACCGTAATCGCCCCTTCGGAGACATCGTAGAAGCGGCAGATCAGGTTAACCAAGGTGCTCTTGCCCGAACCACTATGCCCAACTAGGCCAATCATCTCGCCGGGGGCAATGTCCAAATTCAGGTTACGAATCACCGCCCGGTTGCCATAGCGGAAACCCAGATTCTTTAAGGCAATCTTGCCTTCTACCGTAGGCATTGGCGTAGGTTTCGCTGGTTCAGGGACGCTAGAGACATGATCGAGAATGTCAAAAATCCGCTTCGCTCCGGCGGCGGCTTTTTGTGTCACCGAAACAATGCGGCTCATCGAATCTAAGCGTGTATAGAAGCGGCTAATGTAGGCAAGGAAGGCGGAAAGCACACCAACCGTAATCTCGTTGCGCGAAATTTGCCAAATGCCAAATGCCCAAACCACCAGTAAACCCACCTCCGTCAGCAAAGTTACGGTCGGAGAGAACACTGACCACATTTTATTGACTTTGTCATTGATCGCTAGGTTATGCGCATTGGCCTCGCGGAAGCGATTGGCTTCGCGTTTTTCTTGGGCAAATGCCTTGACGACACGGATGCCAGGAATCGTATCCGCCAATACGTTGGTGACTTCAGACCAAATACGGTCAATCTTTTCAAAACCGTGGCGCAAACGATCACGCACGGCATGAATCATCCAAGCAATAAAAGGCAACGGCACCAGCGTAACTAAGGCTAACCACGGGTTAATCGAGATTAAAATCGCCGCTGTCATGGTAATCATCAAGACATCGGTGGCGAAATCTAAAAGATGCAGCGAGAGGAAAACGCAAATCCGATCGGTTTCGCTACCAATCCGCGCCATCAAATCCCCGGTACGTTTTCCGCCAAAATATTGCAGCGATAAACGCAATAAATGCTCATAGGTCGTGGTGCGCAAATCCGCACCAATACGCTCACTGACCAAAGCCAAAATATAGGTCTTCGCCCAGCCCAAACCCCATGCCACTACTGCCGCTGCAAACAAGCCACCAAGATACAGACCAACTTTATTAAAGTCGATTGGCGTGCCATTTTGATACGGAATCAAAATCTCATCCATTAACGGAATGGTCATATAGGGTGGAATCAAGGTCGCCGCCGTGGAGGCCAAAGTCAGCAAGAAACCCAGCAACAGTTGTCCTTGATAGGGCCGCGCAAATCGCCACAAGCGCAACAACGTCCATGTCGATGGAGTTGTCGTTGCTTCGGTATTGCATACCGGACATTCATCACTGCCTTGGGGCAAGGTTAAACCGCATTGGCTACAGCAAGGCTCTTCGGCAACAGGGGCTTTTTCCCCCAAGACCAACTGTGCCATTTGTTGCTCAAACACTTTAATTAAGCGCAAGGCAGCAGGGTTATAGCCCAAGGTGTATCGCCACAGAGCCAAGCGTTTTTCTGGCGTGTGTAGTTCTAAACTTCCTACGCCCGCATGGTCGTAATGATCAAGTTTAAGACCTTCGGCATAATTCCAGCTTACCCATGTTGTTTCTTGTGGGGCTTTGGCTAACAGCCGCTGTTGTGTCACCACAACCACACCGCTGGAAAACTGCAAACGTGCATCTAAATCAAGCGTTAAGGCAGCAAGCACGCTTTCATGAGGCTGGAGTAATTGTTGCACTTCCACTTGCCATCGCGCATCCAAAGAGCCTAGCGTAGAAGTTAATGCCCCATGATTGGGGTGTGTCTCTGATGTCATATTATGTATCCAGAAAAAGACCGGAAAGGCTTGTGCCTACAGGCTTACCCTTTGACCGAACTTGGAAAAGCCCGCAAAGTATACTTGAGCTGGACAAGAAACACTTGCTAAAAGCAGAATGCGAAACACGGGTAAAAAAGCAAGAAATACCAAAACGAGGCAGGGCGAGAGTAAACCGGATTAGGCGCGATGCGTTGTTCGGAATTACATTTTTATAACCACGTCTGGTCAAACTAAGACTCCAGACATACACACCAAAGCGAAAATGACGAGGAAAAATATCGAGTTCTTGAAGTTTGTCCCCCTGCGTGGCCCAAATATTTGGACCTACCGCCCGGTAATCGAAGCATGGGTTGATATCGGCGAACTGGAGGACTTCCCTTCCAATACGATTCCTGGCTTTTACGAACGTCTTTCTTCTTGGCTGCCTAGTCTGATTGAACACCGCTGTAGCATTGGTGAACGTGGCGGCTTTCTACAGCGTGTACGCGAAGGAACATGGCCAGGGCATATCCTTGAGCATGTCACGCTAGAGCTGCAAAATCTTGCCGGATTACCCGGTGGTTTTGGCAAAGCCCGCGAAACCTCAATTCGTGGTGTGTATAAGGTTGTGGTACGGGCATGGCATGAAGAAGTTACCCTAGCCGCGTTGCACGCTGGGCGTGATTTGGTTATGGCAGCGATTGAAGACCGCTCCTTTGATGTTGACGCAGCCATCGCAAAATTACGGCGCATGAATGATCGCTTGTGCTTAGGGCCAAGCACGGCGTGCATCGTCGATGCTGCTGATGACCGCGATATTCCGTACATTCGTTTGAACGAAGGTAATTTGGTGCAATTTGGCTATGGCGCGGCACAACGCCGGATTTGGACTGCCGAAACAGATCACACTAGCGCGATTGCGGAAAGTGTTTCTCGCGACAAAGATTTAACCAAGAGCTTACTCAGTTCTTGTGGTGTGCCTGTGCCGGAAGGCGTAAGTGTTGATAGCCCTGAAGAAGCATGGGAAGCAGCTGAAGATATTGGCCTGCCCGTGGTGGTTAAACCCTGTGACGGCAATCATGGGCGTGGCGTATTTACCAATCTGCTGACCAAGGAAGAAGTCTTTGCGGCCTATGCCGTTGCAGTTGAAGAAGGCAGCGGGGTGATCGTTGAGCGTTTTGTACTGGGCACGGAGCATCGCCTCTTGGTAGTTGGGGGTAAGGTTGTTGCCGCTGCTAAAGGGGAAGAGGCTTATGTCACCGGCGATGGCACATTGACCATTCAAGAATTGATTGATACCCAGCTCAATGCCGATCCGCGTCGGGGCAATACCGAAGATCATCCGTTAAACCGTGTGCGCTTGGATTCAGCCGCTCGTTTAGAGTTAGCCCGCTTAGGTTTACATGCCGATGCCGTTCCCGCCGCTGGGCAAGAGGTCTTAATTCAGCGTAATGGCAATGTTGCCTTTGATTGTACCGACGACGTACACCCAGAGGTTGCCGCCGCTGCGGGGTTAGCCGCACGGGTAGTTGGGCTGGATATTGCGGGCGTTGATCTGGTTGCGGAAGACATTTCTCGTCCCTTGGCGGAACAAGGTGGCGCAATTGTTGAAGTCAATGCTGGCCCCGGTTTGTTGATGCACCTACGTCCGGCGGCGGGGAAACCTCGCCCCGTTGGGCGGGCGATTGTCGACCATCTTTTCCCTAAAGCCGATGACCAAGGCCGCATCCCGGTTGTTGGGGTCACGGGTAGCCGAGGCAAAACGACCGTGGCACGTTTAATTGCACGTTTGTCGCATTTGAGTGGCAAACATACCGGTTTGGCATGTTCGCGTGGTTTCTTCCTCGATCAACGCCAAATCGACAAGCAGGATTGTGATAACTGGAAAGCCGGGCAACGGGTTCTACTCAATCGCCAAGTAGAAGCCGCTGTCATTGAAAACTCCTTAAAAACCATTGCTACTGAAGGTATGGCCTATGACCGTTGCCAAGTCGCAGTAATCACCAATATCGATACCAACGATACACTTCCTGACTACTTTATTACCGAGCCACGTCAGTTGTATAACGTGTTCCGTACCCAAGTGGATGTGGTATTACGTTCTGGGACAGCGGTGTTGAATGCGGCAGATGAGCTGGTTGCCGACATGGCGGATTTGTGCGACGGCTCAGTGACTTTCTTTGCGCCAGAGGCAAGCACCCCAGCCCTAGTGGCACACCGTGCGCAAGGTGGACGTGCCGTTTTTGTGCGGGATGGTGAATTTATCTTGGCAGAAGGTGAAGAAGAAACACCGCTGGTGCATTTAGCGGCAGTTCCTTTATCGAAGAGCGGCGACAAACAGCTCATTGATAGCACCCTAGCCGCAATTGCGGCGGCATGGGCATTAGGTATTTCTGGCGAACTCATTCGTGCGGGCTTGGAAAATTACGTGATGGAACAGGTATAAACAAAGCACATCACGATTTATTCTTACACCCCCGTTTATCAGTCGCTGACTATTTCCGGCATTTTGCCTACCTGCTAATTAAGATGACTCTCCCCCACCGCGCCGGGGAGAGCGAAAAGAGGAAGACTATTCATGGAAGTTTCGCGTATTCGCGCTCTACGTGGCCCCAATTTGTGGAGCCGTCATACCTCCGTTGAAGCCATTGTTTCTTGCCCTCCCAATCTCTGTGAGATTGATGCCATTCCCGGTTTTGAAAGCCGCTTACGTTCACGTTTCCCTTGTATTCGCCAACTGCAACCAGCAGGCCATGCGGAATC
>CAZOBT010000152.1:0-5860 GCA_964578025.1 uncultured Rhodocyclaceae bacterium
TAACTTCCGATATTGCCCCGGTGTCATGCCTTCGATTTCGCGGAAAGCTTCGTAAAAGCTGGATTGGGCGGCGAAGCCGACGCTGAGGCCAATGGATAAGACCGAGGCGGTGGGTTCCTTGCACAACATGATTTTGGCGGCGGCAATGCGTTGTTCGCGCAGGTAACGCGAAAAGCTTTTACCAAGACGGGTATTGAGCAGTTCGGAGACTTGGTGCGAACTTAAACCGACGGCGGTAGCCAGATCGGCAAGGCTGAGATCAGGGTCGGTGTATAGCTGTTGTTCCTGCATCAATTGCGCCAGTTGCTGCAACATTGCGGCACAATCGACCTGTTTTAACGTGGAATTGGCGTAATTGCTTTGGCTCGTTTGTATCGTTTGCGCCGTTTCATGTACTTCTTGCGATAACTGTGGACGTAAGCCCAAGGCCAGTTGTACGAAGAAGAATCCACCGCCAATGGCAGTGCTATACAGAGCAAAAAACTCGGTTTGGCTGAAAAAAGCAAACCTTGCCGCCATCGCCCACGTTTGCAGCACACACAGGCCAGCGACCAAAATCGCTACAACGAATACAGCAGCGAGTAAGGCAAATTCCACCTGAAAATTGGCGCGGCTGGCGCGTAATTGCCAGAGGTAGCGTGCCAAAGCCAACAGATAAACTGCACCGATGCTAAAAGCCGCTAGTAAAGCCAGCTCTGGCGATAAAAGTGGGGCAAAGAGCGCGGGTAAGGCATGGGCGAGGTCTTGGCGATTGCGTTCAGGCTTGGTGTGTACCACCAGCAACGCCCGGCTAAAGAGGAACGCAGCGGGAGCAACGACAAATAAGGTGCAGCGATACCATGCCATGAGCCACCACGTTTGCTCTGCCCAAAGGTAGGCAAAATGCGCCAACTGCAAGGCTGCCAAGGCCGCGACAAAGAGCAAGCCCATGACGCGGGCGCGTGGGGCATCGCGGTAGGTTTCCCGCCGAAAATGCGTACAGGCCAACACCAAGGCGGTGATTAGGGAATAGCCACAGAAAACTAGAGCTAGGGCAGACATCGCATCCATTCGTTGAAATCCAACAAGCCGACTACAATAGCCGCCCAAGAAAAATAACGCCAACCATTACGTTGTTGGCAAAAGGATAGAGAGAGTAAATCATGCCTGATAGCTTAAAACCGCAGAGCCTTGCTGAATTTGTGGGGTGGTTTCGTCGTGTGACCCCGTATATCAATGCCTTTCGCGGCAAAACCTTTGTGATTGCCTTTGGCGGCAAAGCCATTGCCAGTAATTTGATGCGTACCTTGGCCTATGACGTGAATTTGTTGGCGAGCTTAGGCATTCGCTTGATTTTGGTGCATGGCGCACGGCCGCAGATTGAAGAAGAGTTGCGTGAAAAGGGCTTGGACTCGCGTTATCACTGTGGTTATCGCGTCACCGATGCCGCAACCTTGGATTGCGTTCTGGATGCCGTAGGCAGTGTGTATTTAGAAATTGAAGGCTTGCTCTCGCAAGGCTTGCCGAATACGCCAATGGCAAATAGCCATATCCGTGTCGTTGGCGGCAACTTTATTACCGCCCGTCCGATTGGCGTGTTGGAGGGCGTGGATATGCAGTATTCCGGGCAGGTGCGTAAAGTCGATGCCGAAGGCTTAAAAGCGCAGTTGTCGATTGGCAATATTGTGCTGTTGTCTTGCCAAGGCAGTTCGCCGACCGGGGAGATTTTTAATCTGCAAATGGAAGCCGTGGCGGAAGCGGTAGCGGTGGCAGTGAAGGCGGATAAATTGGTCTTTTTGGGCGACCGCCAAGGGGTCACGAATGCCGAAGGCGAATTGCAAGATGCGATTACCGCCGATGCTGCCGAGGAATTATTAAGCCACGGAACATGGTTATCCCCCGATTTACGCCGCTTTCTCCCCTGTGCGATTCGTGCCAGCCGCCAAGGCATTGGGCGCGTGCATTTGATTGGTTATGAACAAGACGGCGCGTTGCTGCAAGAGTTGTTTACCCATGATGGCATTGGTACGGTGGTCACCCGCGAATCCTTAGAACGTATCCGCGAAGCCCGTGCCGATGATATTGGTTCGTTGGTGGCTTTGATCGCGCCCATGGAAGCGGAAGGGATTTTGGTGCATCGTCCGCGTGAGGTGTTGGAGCGCGAAATTGAACAATTCTCGGTCGTGGAACATGACGGCCTGATCGTTGGCTGTGCCGCCTTGTATCGTTACGCCGGGGATATTGCCGAACTCGCCTGTTTAGCGGTGCAACCCGAACAACGGCAATGGGGCTATGGCGAACAGTTGCTCTATCGCATCGAACGCCGCGCCCGCGCCGCCGGGGCGAAAAAGCTCTTTGTGTTGACCACGCGCACCGAACATTGGTTTGTGGAACGCGGTTTTCATTTGGCTTCGCTAGAAGAATTACCCGAACAAAAACGCAGCATGTACAACTACCAACGCCGCTCCAAGGTCTTGGTCAAAACCTTGTAGCCACCGCCGTAGCCTGACTGCCCTATCTCGCTATAATTCGGCCTGCCGTACCATTATTTTTCTAACGTAATATTGGAGTTCTCCCCATGAGCCGTACTGTGAATTGCTTAAAACTTGGTCGTGAAGCCGAAGGCTTAGCCTTCCCACCTTATCCCGGTGAGCTGGGCAAACGTATTTTTGAAAATGTTTCAAAAGAAGCTTGGGAGCAATGGATGCGTTTGCAAACCATGTTGATTAACGAAAACCGCCTCAACTTGATGGACCCTGCGCATCGCAAATATTTGATGGAACAAGTCGAAAAGCACTTCTTCGGGCAAGGCGCAGACCAAATCGCTGGTTACGTTCCACCCAAAGCCTAGTCTAATAAAAAACAAAATAGACCAAATAAAACCGCCAGACTCTGGACAGGAGATTGGCGGTTTTTTTAATCCCTCGTTTAATACCAACGCCCGGCGGCAAGGAGCTTGGCTTTTAGGGTGTAGGGGGAAAGCCAGATTACGATGTCGTCAAATTCGCCACGCGGGTGGGCGGCTGCGCTGGCGGGGCGGCTGATGAAGATTTGGCTCGCACTCTGATTGTTGTCTTCATCAGGGTTGTTGTTTGTGCCGTCGCCTAACAACACACCCTCGTTGTTATAGCCCCAGCGTCCTTGTCCTTGCGAAAAAATCACGGCGGGAATCGTGGTTGATAAATTGGCTAAATTGGCGGGAGTGCTTGGATCGGCTTCTTTAATGGTTTTTGTTTCTAAGGTGCTGGTCGTGGTAAAGGAAATTAGGGTGATTCCATCACTGCCTCCGGCATAACCGGGGCTGACGCTATAACGCAGTAATTTGCCCCACGCATCGACTTTACTCACCCCCAAGGTCAACCACGGCACAAAGCCGGTGCAATCCGCATCATTGGCACAGGCAGCAGTGCGTTCTTGCCCATTGCTGGCACTTTGCGCCGGGCGGGGTAAACGTCCATTCATTGCCGCATAACCGATGAGGGCTTCGCGTACTTGCTCTAGCAACAACTGCGTTTCACGTTGCCCTTGCACCTGTTTGTGCACACTCAACACCTGAATCCCGCCACCAAGCAACACCCCAATAATCACCAAGACGATGCTCAGTTCCAACAAGGTAAACCCGGCGTGTGTCGTGTGTTTCCTCACGGTATTTATGCCTCTCATCGCAAACCTCGTACTGAATCATTAAACTTTCCCGGCACAGCCGCCCCACCCAAGAACTTACCGTTTTGCCACCATGTGCTGTCTTGCTCTAAAAAATTGGCTACATTGCTTTTATCGCTTGTGCTGCTACGGCTTTGCGTTGGCAAGGGCACCCCGCTGGTTAGCAGCATGACTTTTAGATTGTTTTTGTCTGCCCACGGGCTGGCTTGAAGGCTTAAAAAGCCACCGCTACCGCTACAGTTGGCACTACGGCACGGTTGCGCCGGGCTATAAAAAATCAATTCGCGCCAGCCGTTTTTTTGTAGCCAATCTTTTGTCCAATCCAAAGTTTTACTGGCGACACCCCGAAGCGGTGAATTGGCATCCATATCTGTCCACAATGGATTAGGGGTGGCAGGAATGCGCCCAAGGATGACCCCGCTTTGTGGTGGGCAAGGGTTAGTGAGTGGGTCAAGCGAATTGACACCCGAGCAAGTCGTATCAGTGATCGCCGCAGGGGCGGGAAAAAAGCGTTGTCCCCCACTGGGGCTTAAACACGCACCATCGCGCCCCACATTATTCCACCCGCAGTAATACCGCCATAAGGCTTGTTCGACCTCTTGTAAAACGCGAGCCTCTACCGCTTTTGCCCATTCTGCGGCGGTAATCGCGAGGATTTTGTCGTTTTCTTGGGTGCTGAATTGCTTACCATTACTGCTTCCGCCGCTCCCACCACCATTGGCGTTAATCCCATCTAAATAATCAGCAATTACAAAATTTGTGCCACCTTTCAGTAGTTTCGGGCGTAGTTGCCCGGTACTGGCGATGCCGGGGGAAATGATGAGGGCGACGGCGGCGGCGTTAACACCATCCAGCGTAATTCCTGCCGGGTTATTGCTATTGATTGGGGCATTACGAAAACCGGGGGCAAGGACGTACCACAGGCGGTCGCCGTTGCCATCGCGCAACTCTGGCAGTTTCAACGTCCGCCACGGCAAACGCCCGATATGTACGACATCATTCGCACAACTCCCAATGGCCTGCCCTTCTGCGGGAAAACCAATCGCCGCTTTATCTTCCGGGCAAGGCAACATTCCCGGTGGCGAAGAATTGGCAGACCACGCCAATAATGCGTCTTTCGCTTCGCCCAAAGCACGGGCAGTACGTTCTTGCCGTTGTTGTACGAGCAGATGATGCGGCACACGCTGGATTAACCACGCGGCACTGAGGCTTAGTAACAACAATAGCATCAACAATAAGGCAATGCCCCGTTGCGGCTTCATGGTTGTTTGCCTTGTAGAGGGCTGGGTAAATGCACTAAGCGCAATTCCGCCGTAAAACGACTAGCCTTGCTTTCGCTTCCGCCTTGCCCTTGCTCCCATTCCAAGCGACGTAATTCGGCGGGTAAAGTTGTAGGGTAAACGCGGTGGCTTGGCTGTGCCGTTAACCAAGTCAGTAATTCTGGCAGGGTTTGCGCCGCTCCATGCAGATGCAGAGTCACAAATTGAATTTGGTCTATTTTTTGTTGAGCATGTCCAACGTTATTCATTGGCTGATTTTTAATTTGGTCTATAAATTGTTCAACAAAATCGCTTGGCGGTAAAAATTGCCACGTTAACGCCGGGGTGTGATTGGTTATGGCGGCGTTTTGTTGCTGCATGGCGGCTTGGAAGCTGGCAAGCAGTTCATCCCAACGTAACAATGGGGCGTTGCCCAATGCCCCTTGTGCCACCCATGGTCGAATCTGCGCCGCGAGGGCGGTGTGCGCTGTCCATGCTTGTACGGCCTTGGCTTGGCTTTGTGTTGCAAGCTGTTGTTGTTGCATTGTCTGTTGAATCTGCGTTTCTTGTGCTTGCCATGCCCGCCCAACATACAAGGCAAACCCAAGGCACAGCCCCAGTAAGACATGGCTAGAGAGGAAAACCATGTCACAACGTTGCCAGCACGCTTGCCGCCACTGTTGCCACACTTGTAGCATTACTTGCCCCCTCACTTGCGGCCTCATTTTTCCACCGCCAATACGCTGAGGCGAAAGCGGAAACGCCCATCGCCATCTGGGCTAAAGCCAAGTTGCCCGGCAGACCATTGTTCTGGGGCAATGGCGTTGCCGGGGGCATTAAGAATGGTGCTGCGCAAGCCTTGAGCATGGAGGCTATTGACATACTCGCGTAAGCCGTCAGCGGCGTGGCGGGCGGTCGTTGCTAAGAGCCGTCCTTCAAGCTGCCAAGTGGCTTGTTGT
>CAZOBT010000153.1:0-5859 GCA_964578025.1 uncultured Rhodocyclaceae bacterium
AGCGGTAATCAATCCCGGCTTCGACTTCAATCGTATCGAGCTTGGCTTGGATTAAAGCAATCGCGGGTAAGAAGTTTTCGCGTTGCAAACCATTGGGATAGAGCTTTTCCGGTGGGTAGTTAGAGGTCATGACAATCACCACCCCATGCGCAAACAGGCCATCCAATAAGCGTTTCAAAATCATCGCGTCGGCAATGTTCGACACATGAAATTCGTCAAAACACAGTAGCCGCGCTTCTTTGGCGATTTTTTCTGCCACCTTCATCATGGTGTCAGATTCGCCTTTTAACTCACCCAATTCGCGGTGAATCCGCTGCATAAAGGCATGAAAGTGAATGCGTTTTTTGCGCCGATAGGGCACGGCATCAAAAAAACTATCCATCAAAAAGCTCTTACCGCGCCCTACGCCACCCCAAAAATATACGCCGCGCGGGGGTTGTGGTGGAGCGAGGAGGCGTTTGAGTTTGCTCCCACGATTGACCTTGAAACTGAGTAATTCGCTATACAAACGTTGCAAACGTTCGGCGGCAGCTTGTTGCGCGGAGTCGGGGACGTAACCTTTGCTGGCTAACAGGCCAAGATAACGATCCAGCATCCCTTTTTCTGGGACGTTTAGTTTTTTATGTGGCATAACGGGAACGGGGAAAAAAACAGAAAATGGAAGGAAAACAGTCGGAAATAGGGGAGAAAGGATAACGCAGAATCCTTATGCTTTTCGGGAAAAAGGCACAATCCCCACGTTGACTCTAGGTTTTCACGCGACAAATCTTGTTGAATTTGCTAATTTCCTCCCTGTAAAGATGTGCAGTGCGCCTGCGCGTTCCCTAATAACAAAAAACAACAAACCCAGAAAGCTGAGGACACCATGGCAATCCATCTTGATAACACCAGTAATAAACATTGCCGCCGAGGGGCGGTGTTTGGCCTACGTTTGCTGCTGTCACACCCAGAAATGCTTAGCTCGTTTATGGAAGATAACGAGCCTTTACTGCGTTTATTAGGCAAAAATGTGGTGTGGGATAACAGCATCGCCGAAACGATTTATCAGGCATTACAAAGCAATGATGACGAAATTGACCCCGCTGAATTGCCCAGTGATCCACGCCTCGCGTTTTTAAGCTTGCTCAAAGGTCGTCATGCGTGGAGCACTTACGAGCGGACGCTATGCCGCCTGTACATTCAAGAACCGCAACTAATTTTGGCGGCATTTGCTGAAAATTTACGTCAATTAAAACCGGCACAAGTGTTAAAAGCTCCGGGCAATCATAACGTTAAATTACTTACCACCTTGTTGGGGCTGAATCGCACCGAAGCGCGCTTGCTGGATTTTTCTGAGTTGCGCAGTTATCAGCAATTTCGCGGCTTTTTACGCAATATTTGTGGCTTTGCCCCGGCGGATGCTTACGCCTTAGTAGCAAGTGCCATTGATTGCCCCGTCCGGGAAGTACGCCAAGCTTTACGCGCCGACGCGCCCTTGCGTGCCTATGGCCTCATTCATTTAGATACCTCGCCTTCGGATTTAGAAGACTTTTTGCGCCTTGATGATACGGGGCAAAACTTCATGGCTGAGGAGTTTGCTACTCCCGAAGAAATGCTGCATGTGGTGTTGCACCCTAGCCTGAAGCCGCATTTGAACGTCAGTGATTACCCACATCTCCAACGTGAATTTACTTGGTTAAGCCAGTATCTACGCAATGTCACCACGCAACGGGTGAAAGGCGCGAATATCCTGTTTTACGGTGCGCCGGGAACAGGTAAATCCGAACTGGCACGTTTGCTGGCGCAGGAAGTTGGTTTAACCGCGTTTGATGTGCAGTCGGCGGATAGTGACGGTGATCCGATTACCGGCAAAACCCGCCTCAATCATTTCGCCCTCTCGCAACGTTTCTTGGCAGAACGCGAAGCGGCGATGGTGATTTTTGATGAGATTGAAGACGTGTTTCCCGATCATGGCTTTGCCGCCTTGTTTGGCGGAAAGAACAATGGCAAAGGCGAGCAGTCAAAAGCATGGTTGAATCAGCAATTAGAACACTCACCGATTCCGGCAATTTGGATCAGTAATTCTTTAGATTCGATTGACCCAGCCTTCTTACGCCGGTTTGCGTTTCATGTTGAATTCCGTACCCCGCCGAAAACCGTGCGCGAACGGGTGGTGCGGCGGTGTTTAGCCGATCGTCCTGTGAGCCAAGGTACAGTGCAACGCTTGGCAGCGGATGACCAACTTTCTCCGGCGCAAATTAGCCAAGCCGGGCGATTTGCCAGCTTATGTCAAAGCCATGACGAAGGCTTTGACGAAGCCGCCTTATTAGAGGCAGTACGCGCTAGCCAGCAAGCAATGGGACGACCAGTGGTTGGGCGACGCTGGCAAGATAATTCGCCATGTAATTTTGCTTGGCTCAATTTAGATAGCGAATTTCCACTAGAAAAAATTGAGCAATCTTTGCGGCGTTTAGGACGCGCTACCTTGTGCTTCTATGGCGTACCCGGCGCAGGGAAAACATCCTTAGCACATCATTTTGCTGAGGCGGTAGGGCGACCTTTATTAGTGAAACGCGCCTCAGATTTGTTGGGGATGTATGTTGGGCAATCCGAGAAAAATATCGCGCAGATGTTCCGCGAAGCCGCTCAAGATGGCGCGGTGTTGTTATTGGATGAGGCCGACAGTTTCTTACGCAGCCGCCAACAAGCCCATCATTCGTGGGAAGTAACGCAGGTCAATGAGCTGCTGCAACAGATGGAAAACTTTGATGGTATTTTCATTTGCACCACCAACTTAATGGACGATGTGGACGAGGCCGCGCTGCGCCGTTTTACCTTCAAGCTGCGCTTTCAAGCCTTAAACAACGCCCAACGCGAAAGCCTGTTTGCCGAAATGGTATTGGGCAATGCTGATCTGCCCTTACCCTCGTTTTTGCGCCATGACCTGCATCGCCTCAACAATTTGACCCCCGGCGATTTTGCCAACGTGCGGCAACAAGAACAGCTTCTTGGCGAAGCTTACAGCCCAGAAGAATTCTTAAAACGCCTTGAGCGCGAATGCCATATGAAGCGTAGCGGCAGTAAAGCGATTGGATTTGTACATAACACCTAAGCCCTGCCAACAACGCTTGGCTATTTTGTTCCCGCTAACACGCGCTCAAGCACCTTTGGCACATCATGGATCATGGGTTTTTCACCAAATGCTGGGTTATGCCCATCTCCACCCGGTGGGTATTGCTGCAGAATAATCAATTCACGCGTGGGGCTTAAACCATCAATGATCGGTGTCGTACTCACATCACGGTTACTCGCAATCAGGGTGCGACTGGATGAATTCGCGGCACAAGCCCGCCCCTCACATGAGCTCAGCGGTGCTGCAACCACGTTATTGGCGATCAATAAAATGAAAAAAACACGATAAATTTTACTATTTTTCATTTTTAATGCGAAAAATCCGAAAAAGTTTTGATTTTTCAATTCTAGTGCTTTTTGCAATTAAACAACCGTAAGCATTTTGGTGTAAGAAGTAACAAATATAAAATTTGCAACTTGCCAAAATTTTCCAGACAAACCGCACTAACCAATTGATTTACAATAATTTAATTAAATTATCTTGTGATTTATAGGATTACCCAATTCGTATCGTAAGATACAGAATGCAAAAAAAAACCTGTGTTTGTTACACACAGGCTTTTTTACTTACATCTATGTACAAGGCTGCAATAACTAACGCTAGCCAAGCATTTTGCGGCGATTGAAGCTTAGATTTAAGCTTTCTTGCAGTGGCTTTGTACGGTTTGCAATAAGGGCGCGAAGATTTTGGGCGTACCGGCGATGACTGTACCGGAATCCAAGTAACCTGCTTCGCCATGTTCATCACTGACCAAACCACCTGCTTCACTTACCATCAATACCCCAGCCGCCATATCCCACGGGGAAAGACCAAATTCCCAGAAGCCATCTAAACGCCCAGCGGCGACATAGGCTAAATCCAAGGAAGCCGCACCGGGGCGACGAATGCCCGAGGTTTTTTTCGTAAGGTCTTTAAAGATATTGAGATAAGTATCAACGTCATCCATCGCACGGAAGGGGAAACCTGTCCCTAAGAGGGCATCACTCATACGGATACGCCCAGAAACACGGATGCGCCGTTCGTTGAGGAAAGCTCCCGCGCCTTTGCTGGCGGTAAACATTTCATTGCGGTTTGGGTCAAAAATCACCCCATGTTCCACTTGTCCATTCCGCGCCAACGCGATTGACACTGCATATTGCGGGAAGTCGTGGATAAAGTTGGTCGTGCCATCCAAAGGATCAATAATCCATTGGTATTCACTACTGTGGTCATCGCCCTTGCCTTTACCGGGAGTCGCACCAGACTCCTCTGCTAAAATCCCGTAGTCAGGATAAGCTTCCGTCAGGGTTTGAATGATGGCAGCTTCTGCTGCACGGTCGACTTCGGTCACAAAATCGCTTTGACCTTTCGCTGTAATTTGCAAACGGTCGATGTCTAAGGAAGCGCGATTGATAATTTGAGCAGCACGACGGGCTGCCTTGATGGCGATATTGAGGGCTGGATGCATTTTAAAGAACCTCGCAGCAGGCCAGAACAGCCCTTTGCGTAATTGATGAATTAACAGAAGAACCCGCTATTTTAATATGAACCCCACACCTCTGCTTGACCGTATTCGCATTGTTTTGTGTCGCCCTAGCCATCCCGGCAATATTGGCGCAGTGGCGCGTGCCATGAAAACAATGGGCTTGTCTTCCTTATACCTTGTCAATCCCAAAGAATTTCCGCATGAAGAAGCCACCAGCCGAGCCTCCGGTGCGAGTGATGTCTTAACTGCCGCTACCGTATGCAGCTCCTTAGATGCGGCGTTACAAGGGACAGTTTGTGCTGCCGCGTTATCCGCACGTAGCCGCGATTTAGGCCCAGAACCTTTACAAGCACGACACGGCGCGTTGGAGCTGATTCGTTTGGCAGGAGAAATTTCCTCTGAGCAAGGTATTGCGCTTGTATTTGGTAATGAAACCTCGGGCTTGAGTAATGAAGAATTGCAACGTTGCCAATTAGCCATTTCCATCCCCGCAAACCCAGCCTATAGCTCGCTGAATCTTGGCGCGGCAGTGCAGCTTTTATGCTACGAATTACGCATGGCAGCGTTTGCCGATGCTCCCCCCCGTATTGGCCTTGCCACACCCGCCACTTCACCCCTCGCTAGCCATGAAGAAATGGAAGGGTTTTATGGGCATTTAGCGCAAGTGATGGTGACAAGTGGCTTCCTTGACCCGACTCGCCCGAAACGCCTTTTACCCAAATTACGCCGCCTCTTTAGCCGTGCGCGAGTTGAAAAAGAAGAGGTCAATATTTTGCGCGGGATTCTCGCTGCCGTTTCCAATCATTTGCCATCAACAAAATAAATCGCACTTGCACTAATTTTTCTTGCAGTTCAGAAAGATTAGTGGCAGAATGCGCGCCTCTTGTGGATTTGGACGGTTAGCTCAGGGGTAGAGCACTGCCTTCACACGGCAGGGGTCACTGGTTCGATCCCAGTACCGTCCACCAAGAACACTTCCGGCATAGTCCGGTAAAGACCAGAAACCCGCGCAACTCCAAGTGTTCGCGGGTTTTTTGTTGCCTAGATAGTCCAATATTGCAATTGGCAGGGCAACAAGAAACCCCGTACCTGCCCCCCCTGAAACAAAAACACTTTGCATCATTAACCAAACCACAAAATTTGTGGTATCCGCTACCACTGAAAAATGGATATTCGGCAAGATACCCGGATTTTTTGCGGCTTGCTACAAACGACAACGGATAGGGACGGAACAAAAAAGCCCGTAACTCCTTTGGTCTAAGGGGCATTTACGGGCTATAGC